>WREM01000036.1 GCA_009779335.1 Streptococcaceae bacterium
CAATCTTTCTAATGAAAAAAAGAATAAAAATACTTGTCAGTCTTGTAGGTCTGATCATCATTTATTGTTTGATTTGTTTAAGTTTAATTTGGCATGAGGCTCTGGATAAATCAGCTCTGAATGGAAAAGTTGATACTATTCTTGTGCTTGGCAGTAAGGTGGATGGGAATAATCTAGCGGATTCTCATCCTGAAAAAGTAACACAGGAACGATTAGATACAGCACTTCTATTTGCTGAGAAGAATCCACAAGCAACCATTGTTGTATCAGGAGGTCAGGGGAGCGATGAAGCTCTGCCAGAAGCAGATGGTATGGCAAAATATCTGATGGATAAAGGAATTTCAAGTCATAGAATCATTAAAGAAAACAAGTCTTTAGACACCTATGAAAACCTCAAAAATTCCAAGATACACCTGTCAGGTCAAACAATAATCATCACTAATGATTTTCATCTCTATCGTGCCTTATTGATTGCAAGAAAGATGGGATTGAATACCATCAAAGGCTATCCAGCACCTACACAATATGATTCCCCGTTGGAATGGACGGGTTATTACGGACATGAAATACTGGGACTGACTCGAGCATTCATATTAGGAAAATAAGAAAGGAGCACTATGCTAAAGCGAAGTGAAAAAGAAAATAAAAGCAAAAAACTTCCCGTAATTATGACTATCATTGCTCTTTTTCTGATTATTTTATTTGCTTTTCTTTTGAACTTAAAGGGGCAGTCAAATAAGAGTCAAACTCGTTCATCTTCTAGTGCTCATACTGTTAGTACGATAGCAAAGACTAGTTCTAAACCAGTGGAGAAACCATGGTTGACTAGCAATGGACAAGTCAATCAACTGCCTATTCTTATGTTTCATTATGTCAATACTCAGATGCCTGATAGCAATACCATGACGCCTGAAATTTTTGAAAGTGATTTGAAGAGCTTGGTTGATCAAGGATATTACACAGTTAATTCAACGGAAGCTTTAAGAATACTCACGACAAATGAAAAACCAAGTAATAAAATGATTTGGTTAACGTTTGATGATGGCTCTATTGATCTTTATACGACTGTTTTCCCTCTGCTCAAAAAATATCATCTTCATGCAACAGCCATGATTGTTACAGGAAATTTAGCCAATGGCACGGTAACAGAAGCTCAAATCAAAGAAATGAAAGCCAGTGGTTTGATTGATTTTCAAAGCCATACAGTGAGCCATATTGATTTATCTACGGCCGATGATGCAAGTGCCACCCTGCAACTTCAACAATCAAAAGTTTGGTTAGATCAGACCCTTCATCAGAAGACGTCGGTCATTTGCTATCCTGCCGGAAAATTCTCTGCTCAAACAGAGGAAATTGCAAAGAGTCTAGGCTATAAAATCGGTCTGCAAGAGGGAGATGCTATTGCAGAAGGCAATTCTAATCTGTTTGAAATTCCACGTTTACGTATGTCATCAGGGACAAATGCACAACTTCTTATGCAGATGATCCAGCCTGCTGAATCATATAATGTAAAAAATACAGCACCTTGATACAATAAAAAAATGAACTGCTTCAAGTTCATTTTATTTTTCTGATGTGTTCTCTAATAGAGCTATTTTGCTGAATATAAGAACAAAGACGCCGAAGACGAGAGCTACAATACCCACTGCGATAGGATTATCAGGAACTCCTGCAAGAGCAGTCATGATATAACCTACGACTTCACCAATAAACAAAGCCCAAAAAAGTGTGACAATTACTTTCATAATAAATACCTTTTCTATCTAGGCGGTAAAATTTTCCCGTCATTTTCTATAAAATCAAGTATAATATAAATAAAGAATAATTTCAAATAAAAACAGATAGGAGGAAGTCACTGTGTTCGTTCAAATAAATACTAAAACAGAATATAGTTTTTTAGATAGTGTGGTTCGCATAGATGACTATCTTTCTACAGCAGAGCACATGGGTTATAAGCAATTAGGGATTTGTGACCACTATAATCTCCATGCTGCGTATCGATTTGCACAAAAAGCCTATAAAAAAGGCATTCAACCTATTCTTGCTATTGAATTGCCTTTTCAGGTTGAGGGATTACCTATTTCTATCAGCTTTATCGCTAAAAATGCAAAAGGTTATAAGAATCTGCTTTCTATCTCTTCCTACTACAATTACGGACGACATCAGCTTTCTGATATTGAGAATTTCCTGTCCGATCTTGCTTTAGTTATTCCTGAAGCTTATGGAGACTTATCTGCCCTGTCAAATATTCAGGCAGAAATCTATGTAGGGGTGACACCACAGAGTCGTTTAGGAGAAAAATACATCTTTCCTTTATTGCCTTTTCCATCTGTCCGTTATCTGCGTTCGGATGATTCTTCAGTTTTGGGTGTGTTGCAAGCTGTGCGTGAAGGGTCCAAATATGATGAAAGTCTCATGGTTGAAAAATCAGAGCTTCTTCAACGTCCAGAGATTTATGAGCAGTTCTTCCGAGAAAAATTCCCACAATCATTAGTCAACCTAGAGCAATTAGTATCACAGATTACTTATGACTTTGAAGAAGAATTAGAACTTCCGAAATTCGACAAAAATCAAGAAGCCTCACAAGTCTTGAGAAAGACAGCTGAAAATGGTTTGAAAACTCTTGATTTAACAGATTTAACCTATAAAGAAAGACTGAATCAAGAATTATCTGTTATTCACGCCATGGGATTTGACGATTATTTCCTCATTGTCGGAGATTTACTTACCTATGCGAAGAAACATGATATTTATTGTGGAATGGGGCGTGGATCAGCAGCAGGGTCACTTGTTGCTTATGCTCTTGGAATTACACAGGTCGATCCTGTAGCCAACAATCTTATTTTTGAACGTTTCTTAAATATGGAACGTGTGGCAATGCCCGATATAGATATAGATATGCCCGATGATCGTCGTGGGGAACTACTCTCCTATATGAAAAATCGTTATGGTTCTGAGCACGTGGCACAAATTGTTACTTTTTCCACACTTGCTAAACGTCAGTCTTTGCGAGATGTTGGAAAAGCTTATGGATTATCTGAAGTTGAACTTTCTAATCTCACTCGTATGTTGGCTTATCGCTTTGGAACATTAGCCGATGAATACGAAGGGAATCCCAAATTCAAAGCCGAATTATTGAAAAATTCTAAACTTCAACACATCTATGAAGTTGCCCGCAGGATTGAAGGGATGCCTAGACAGACGTCAACTCATGCCTCAGGTGTAGTCTTGGCAGAAAACTCACTGATCAATTATACAGCCCTCAAACCTTCAGATGATTTGGCATTAACCCAATATGAAGCTCCTGATGTCGAAGCGATTGGACTCTTAAAGATTGATTTTCTTGGTCTAAGAAATCTTAGTCTTATTGCTCGCATGATTGAATCTGTTGAGAAAAAACAAGGTATAAAAATCAATCCTTTAGAAATCAACCTTGAAGATGAACAAACATTGGAACTTTTCCGTCAAGGAAATACACTAGGGATTTTCCAATTTGAAAATCCTCAGATGAGACGTTTCTTACGCAATCTTGCTCCTACAAGATTTGATGATATTGTGGATGCTACCTCTATCTTTAGACCCGGACCCAGTCAATTTATTCCACAGTTTGTGGCTAGGCGACATGGGAAAGAAGAAGTACAAGTGGTAGACGCCTCTATTGCTGATATACTTGCCCCGACTTATGGCATCATGATTTATCAGGAACAAATCATGCAAGTGGCTCAGCGTTTTGCGGGATTTTCTCTAGGTAAGGCAGATTTGTTACGGCGTGCAATTTCTAAGAAAAAGGGGAATGAATTTGAAAAATTAAGAGCAGATTTCCTGGAAGGTGCAGTTTCTCAAGGTCATAGTAAAGAAAAAGCACAAGAAATTTATGATTTGATTGAACGCTTTGCCAACTATGGTTTCAACCGCTCTCATGCTTACGCTTATGCAGCCTTAGCCTTTCAAATTGCCTATTTCAAGGCCAATTATCCTGCGGGATTCTATGAAGTTCAGCTCAAAGATCGTAAGCGGGAGACCATGATTTTAGATGCCATTGATAATGGATTTATTGTTGAGAGACCATCTATCAATGCTATGCCCTATCATGATAAATTATCAGATGGAAAAATATTCTTAGGATTGGCTCATGTCTCAAAAGTACCAAGAGATATGGCTTTCTGGATAGTGGATAATCGCCCTTTTGCCGATTTATCTGATCTGATTAAGAGGTTACCCGAGCATTTTCAACGGGAAGAATATCTTAACCCTTTGATAGAATCAGGTGTTTTTGATGCTATGGATGACAATCGTAAGAAGCTTGCAGACAATCTGGCTCGTCTGATTGAATATCATCAGACCCTGCAATTAGACCTGTTTGGTAACATGGCTTTACAATTTTCTTATCAGAATACAGAAGATTATAATCTTTCAGAGAAATATATCTTTGAGAAAGAAAATTTAGGTATTGGGGTAACACCTCATCCCTTGCAACACTTAGCCAAAAAATTATCAAGCAATTTTACTCCTTTGGAAGATTTAGAGAAAAACAAGCGTCAAACTATTTTAGTAGAATTGTTGTACATAAGGACACATAGAGCTAAGACAGGAACTATGGCATTTTTGACGGTATCAGACAGTCGTCAGAATTTTGATGTGACAATCTTCCCTGAACAATATCGTCAGCTATCCTCTTTGCTTGAAAAAGGAAACTATTACTTAATGACAGGTAAGGTCAGTGAGCGTAATGATGAGTTACAAATGATTGCGGACAAGATGAGCTTAGTTGAAGAGACAGAGAAAAAGCTATGGCTCAACCTTGAAAATAACAATTACAATCAGAAAATTTCTCAGATTCTTAAAGACTATCCGGGATCGATACAAGTCATCTTGCATGACACGACTCAGAAAACGACACAACAGACCTCGGTCTATGTGGAAGAAAGCGAACAATTAATTGAACGCTTGCAGGGTTATGTATTAGATGCTATATATAAGTAGTGCATTGACCAAATGTTTATGATTATGATAGAATGAATAAGAAATCTAGGAAAAAGAGGAGAGTGAAATGGCTGATATGAAATATAAACGTGTACTCTTGAAACTATCAGGAGAAGCACTTGCAGGAGAAAAAGGATTCGGCTTTGATCCTGAGACAGTCAAGGCATTAGCCAAAGAACTCAAGGAAGTTCATGATTTAGGTGCTGAAATTGCCATTGTCTGCGGAGGTGGAAATGTCTGGCGTGGAATCACTGGTGAAAAAGGAGGAATGGAAAGAGCCCAAGCAGACTACATGGGAATGCTAGCGACTATTCAAAATGGATTGTTTGTCCAATCTGCCCTTGAAAATGCAGGGGTAGATACTCGTGTCATGACAGCTATCGAAATGAAAGCTGTTGCCGAACCTTATATCCGCCGTCGTGCTGAACGTCATCTGGAAAAAGGACGTATCGTTATTTTTGCAGGTGGTACAGGTTCACCTTATTTCTCTACAGATACGACGTCCGCTCTGCGTGCTGCTGAAATCAATGCAGACGTCATTCTTATGGCAAAAAACGGGGTTGATGGGGTGTATAGTGCAGATCCAAAAATCGATGAAACAGCAACAAAATTTGACAAGCTCTCACATATGGATGTCATTACTCAGGGGCTTCATGTTATGGATTCTACAGCATCAACCATGTCTATGGACAATGAAATCCCACTTGTTGTCTTTAATATGAATGAAACAGGAAATATTAAAAAAGTAGTCCTTGGAGAAAATATAGGAACGACTGTTAAATAAATAGATAGGAAAAATAAATGTCACAAGAAATTATTACAAAAGCTCAAGAACGCATGAACAATTCACTTGATAATCTCCAACGTGAGTTAGGAAGTATCCGTGCAGGACGTGCCAACGCAAGCCTACTGGATCGAATTCAAGTAGAATATTATGGAGCCATGACGCCACTTAACCAACTGGCTTCTATTACAATTCCAGAAGCTCGTGTGCTTCAAGTTACACCATTTGATAAAACAGTCCTTCCCGAGATTGAATCATCAATCAATGCCAGTGACTTGGGAATCAATCCAGCCAATGATGGAAATGTCATTCGATTGGTTATTCCGATGTTGACAGAAGAACGCCGTAAAGAATTGGTTAAAGAGATGGGGAAAGTTATTGAATCAGCCAAAGTTGCCGTTCGTAATATCCGTCGTGATGCCATTGATGAAGTGAAGAAACTTGAAAAATCAAAAGAAATCACAGAAGATGAACGCAAAGATTTAGAAAATCAAGTGCAAAAAGCAACAGATGATGCTGTTAAAGAAGCTGATAATAAAGCAGCAGAAAAAGAAAAAGAATTGATGGACGTATAAAAAAGCAATCGCTTTTTTTATTTTAGCTTTTGAATAGAGTAAAAAGTAAATTGCTTTGATATAATAAAAGATATGGAAAATACAGATGTCATTTATGGACTGCACGCTGTAAGAGAAGCGATTGAATCAGATACAGTCAATAAATTATATATACAAGAAGACTTGCGTGGCAAGAATGTAGATCAAATCAAAGACTTGGCAGGTCAGAAAAAGGTGCCTCTTTCATGGTTGTCAAAAACAGAATTAAACAAACTTTCTGAAAATGGTGTGCATCAAGGATTTCTAGCCCGTGTATCACAATTCGCCTATACAGAATTAGAAGAGGTTTTAGATCAATTAAAAGAAAAGGAATCAGCTACACTCATAATTTTAGATGAGCTGACTGATCCACATAATCTGGGTTCTATTGCCCGTACTGCGGATGCTACTGGGGTAGATGCCATCATCATTCCTAAACATCGTTCAGTTGGTATCACCCCTGTTGCTGTTAAGGCAAGTACAGGAGCTTTACAGCACATTCCTATTGTACGAATGACTAATTTATCTCAGAGTTTAGATAAATTGAAGGCTTCTAATTTTTGGATATTTGGTACAGACATGAATGGCACAATGTATAATGAATGGAATACATCTGGAAAGGTAGCCTTAATCATTGGAAATGAAGGGAAAGGTATTGGGCAAAAACTCAAAGAACAGGTAGATGAGATGATAACCATTCCAATGGTAGGTCATGTTCAAAGTCTTAATGCGAGCGTTGCAGCAAGTATCTTAATGTATGAAGTTTTTAGAAATAAAAAATAGAGGAAATAACGATGACTTTTAAAATAATCACAGATTCGACAGCAGATTTATCAAAAGAATTTATTGAGGCAAATAATATTACAGTCCTTGGGATGACAATTACTGTTGGAGAAGCCGTTTATCAAACCATAGGTGATCAAGCAATTACCAACGATACCCTCTTATCAGAAATGAATAAGGGACAAAAGGCAACGACTTCTCAAATTAATTCTGGTCAATTTCAGGAAGCTTTTCAATCATTGATTACTGATGATTCAGAGCTGGTATATCTAGGCTTCTCTTCGGGACTGTCAGGGACACTTCAATCGGCAATCATTGCTCGTGATATGATTTTAGAAGAAAATGCTAATGCTAAAATTTACTTGGTAGATACATTAGCTGCGGCTTCAGGGGAAGGGTTATTAGTTGAAGAAGCTGTCAAATATAGTCAGTCAGGAAAATCAGCAAAAGAAACTACAGAGTATATTGAAACATTGTCAAAAAAACTTAATAGTCTATTTATGGTTGATGATTTGAATCACTTGGCAAAAGGTGGACGTATTCCTAAAGCTGTAGCCGTAGTTGGAACAATGGCTAATATTAAACCACTGATGGATGTTGACACAGAAGGTAAACTTCGATCCAATGCCAAAGTCCGTGGAAGTAAAAAAGCTCTCAAAGCACTTATGGATCGAACTTTAGAAGAAAGAGACAGCAATTATTCAAGAATCATTCTGTCCTATTCTGGTTCAGACCAAACCGTTAATGAAGTAAAAAAAGAATTGCTTGACAAAGAATCAAATTTGGATATTTCTATTCGTCCCTTAAGCCCCACTATTGTCAGTCATACGGGAAGTGGGACCTTTGCAATATTCTCTATTGCAAAGGGAAATCGTAAATAAATAAGGATAAAATCACAATAGAATTCACATTATTGTGATTTTATGATACAATAAAAAATAACTGTAAATATGTAAATTTACAATAAAATTATGTAAACTACAAGCTAGATACAAGAAAGGAGTCGCTTTTAATGGCTAGAAGTGGACTTTATACCGGTGTAGATATAGGAACTGATTCAATCAAAGTGTTGGTCGCAGAATATATCTCAAATGAAATGAATATCATTGGAGTAGGTAATGCTAAATCTGATGGATTGAAAAATGGGATTATTGTTGATATTGAAAAAGTTGCTGTTTCTTTACGTCAAGCTGTAAACATAGCTGAAGAACGTGCTGGAATCAGA
>WREM01000037.1 GCA_009779335.1 Streptococcaceae bacterium
CTTGTAAAGCCTCATTGATAAAGGGCTTGAAGTTAAAGTCTGTAAAGTTCATATCTCTTATTATAGCACAATAAAATCAAGCCTTTTGACTATACAAAAACCAAATTCAAATGAATTTGGTTTCTCTTGTTTTATACTTATAAATTCTCACCATTTGTTTCAATCACCATTTGATACCAATAATAAGAATCCTTTGGTATACGTTCAAGTGTTCCATTCATGGTTTCATCTTGATCAACATATACAAAACCATAACGTTTTTGGTATCCATTGAGCCAACTTAATAAATCTGTATATGACCATGTGTGATAACCTAGAACTTCCACCCCATCTGTCATTGCTTCTTTTATCGCTTTGATATGACTTTCCAGATATTGGATACGATAAACATCATGAATTCTTCCGTTTTCTAATTTGTCATATTCTCCCAATCCATTTTCTGTAATCATGACGGGAATACGATAACGACTTGCAATGCGACGAAGTCCAATACGAAGTCCAGTTGGATCAATTTCCCAATCCCAGTTTGTCCGTTGAACGTGGGGGTTGGAAACATTTTTATAAAGCCCGGGGATACCCTGTTCTTGACCTGAACCTTTGACTCCTGTTGTATTCATCTTCCCTATGGTTATCCCATCATCAAATGAATTCCAAGCATCGGTGGAGGTCTGATAATAATTAATTCCCAAAAAATCAGGTTGAGCCGATTTAAGCAATTTTTTATCGTCATCAGTCATTTCAAACATAAGCCCATTTTCCTTCAAATAATTGACTACAACAATAGGATATTCTCCATAACAGTAAACATCCATCCAAAGATGTGCAAAAAATTCTTCAGCATTTTCAGCAGCTAAAACATTCATAGGGTCTGAATCAATGGAATAATTCGGTCCATAAGCAAAAGATGGACCTATTTGACCCGGTATTTTAAGCTCATGAAATTTATTGATGACTGCAGCATTGGCGAGATTAGCATGATGATTAACCTGATAGAAAAGTTTCATATCTGTTTTTCCGGGCGGATGAGTAGCCAAAATCCATCCATGCTGTGTAAAAATATTTTGCTCATTAAGTGAAATCCAATACTTCACCTTATCTTTGAAAGTTTCAAAAAGGAATGTTGAGTAGTTGACAAAATCCTCAATGATTCTACGACTTTCCCAACCCCGATATTCATCTTCCAGAGCCTGTGGTAAGTCCCAATGATAGAGTGTCACCACAGGTTCAATATGATGAGCAAGCAATTCATCCACTAAATTTCTATAAAACTGCAAACCTTCTTCGTTCACTTGCCCTCGTCCTTGAGGAAAGATACGTGTCCATGCAATAGAAAAACGATAAGATTTAAGACCTTGTTTAGTCATAAGTGCCACATCTTCTTTGTAGCGATGATAATGATCTACTGCGACATCTCCTGTCGTTTCTTTGAATGTTTTTCCCGGAATACGGACAAATTTATCCCATACAGACTGTCCTTTCCCATCTACATCATAAGCTCCTTCTACTTGATAGGCTGCAGACGCCGAACCCCATAAGAAATTTTCTGGGAAAGATTTTAACTTTTTATGTTCCATTATAGTTTCTCTCCGTTACTTCTAATCACTTCTTGATACCAGTTAAATGAATCTTTTTTGCTTCGATTCAACGAACCATTTCCATCATTATCTTTATCCACATAAATAAAACCATAGCGTTTTTTCATTTCCCCTGTACCCGCTGATACCAAATCAATGAATCCCCAAGGGGTATATCCAAGCAAATCTACACCGTCATATTCTACGGCATCTTTCATGGTCTCAACATGTGCTCTCAAGTAGTCGATGCGATATTGGTCATGGATGCTCCCATCTGGCTCTATTTCATCTACTGCTCCGAATCCATTTTCTACAATGAATAACGGAATTTCGTAACGCTCATTAAACCAACTCATACAATAGCGCAATCCTAATGGATCTATCTGCCAACCCCATTCAGAAGCTGGAACAAACCCATTTTTGATTAAATCACGATTTTCAATATAATCAAATGCAGGAGCCCCAAGATTACTTTTACTTGCTGAGCTTTCTGTACCGGGCATAAAATTAAGTTTGAGAGATTCATCTATTTTTTCTGCTTGATCTTTAATTGCAAAACTCATATAGTAAGAAAAACCAATGTAATCTACTTTTCCTTTATCCAACTCAATTTTGTCTTGTTCTGTAATATCTAAATGATAACCTTTACGTTCAAAATAATGAGTCATGTAACTTGGATAATGCCCACGCACATGAACATCTGCAAACCAAAGACGACGTTGCATGGCAACTTGTGCCGCCATTATATCTTCTGGTTTACATGTTGCGGGATAAATCGGACACATGGCAATCATACACCCAATCATGAAATTTGGATTGATTTTATGTCCCAATTCAACAACCTTAGCTGAGGCAACTAACTCATAATGAGCTGCTTGATACATGATTTTTTCACGATCATCCCCCTCTTCAAATATTAATCCTGAATTAGTATATGGTGCGAAATCCATATCAAAATTCGCTTGATTATTGATTTCATTGAAAGTCATCCAGTATTTAACCTTGTCCTTGTAACGTGTCATGACAGTTTCTGAAAAATGTACAAAGAAATCTATAAGTTTACGATTTTTCCATCCACCATACTCCGTCACTAAATAATACGGCATTTCAAAATGAGAAAGTGTGATAACAGGTTCAATACCATTCTTCAAACATTCATCAAATAAATTATCGTAAAATTGCAATCCTTCTTCATTAGGTTCAAGCTCATCTCCATTAGGGAAGATACGTGTCCAAGCAATAGAAGTACGGAAACATTTAAGCCCTAATTCTGCAAAGAGTTTGACGTCATCTTTATAACGATGATAAAAATCAATAGCTTCATGATTAGGATAATTTTCTCCATCAATCACTCCATCTGTGATACGTCGTGACACTCCATTGGCACCTGCTGTCATAACATCTGCTACAGATATACCCTTTCCGCCTTTATTCCATCCACCTTCAAGTTGATGAGCTGCCACAGCTCCACCCCATAAAAAATCTTTTCTCAATGTCATTCTATTATCCTCCCTTTATTTTCTTTATTAATGGATTCTTTTTTACCTTTTATAAAGACAGAAACATTAAGCAGAACATCTCTGCCTTTATAAAAGGATAAGTTCAAGAAAACTTGAACTTATCTTTTTTAGTCCTTAGGATTGTTTAGCCTGTGCTTCATTTTCTGCTTCTTGTTCAGACAAAACTTTGTCATATTTGCGAGCAAATGGGTAGTAAATAACAACTGTGAGAGCAATCATCAAGGCTTGCCAAAGCATAGCCTTCCATCCTCCGACAAGCAATCCAGAGAGAATAGGTGGAGTTGTCCAAGGAACATAAGCTCCGTTAAATGGCGGAAGAATATGTAGATAAATTGCTAAGTAAGTCAAAACACCAGATACAAGTGGAGCTGCGAAAAATGGAATAGCCATAATCGGATTCAAAACAATAGGTGTTCCAAATAAAATTGGTTCATTGATATTGAAAAATGCTGGGAAAATGGACAGTTTTCCGATAGACTTCAACTGTACTGATTTTGCACGCATAAGCATGAATAGACAGAATCCAAGAGTCATACCTGCACCAGTTACAGTTAAGTATTGATCCATGAATGCTTGTGTGATAATGTGTGCCCCATTGTTCAAGCTAAGGTCTCCTTCTTTGAAGAGCTTAGCATTATCCAAGGTATTAGCTGCAAGAAGTGCTCCCATAACTCCACCAATAATTGATGAACCGTGCACTCCGAACCACCATAAGAATACTGGAAGTACACAAATAATAAGTAATCCTACTGGACTGTCTGTAACGTGTTGAAGTGGTGTCTGAATAGTTGTATAAATTGCTTCAATAACTGTAGTATGAAGTCCAATCTTGAAAATTCCGTATATCACCCCACCAATTGTTGCGATAACTGCAACTGGAATAAGGGCGACAAATGAATTAGCAACATTTTCAGGCACTTGTTCTGGCATCTTGATTGTGATTTTACGCTTGATAAACCAACTATAACCCCATCCAACAAGGAGTCCAATAATGATAGCAAGAATCATTCCTTTCCCACCCAACCAAGCACGATCAATAACTGCAAGAGCTTGATAATCTGTAGATACCTTGGTAGGATCAGTAATAGAAACTACTGATTTCACTGTATCAGGTTGAAATAGAACAAACAGAACAATTCCAAGCAATCCCGCCGGAGCTCCCTCATAGCCCATATCTTTAACCCAAGAATATGCAATTCCAAAAACTGCAAAGAGTGCCATAATACCAAATGAGGCATTGTTAATCGCTAGGAAAATATCTCCCAAACCAATTTTCGCAATGTATTCTTGCAAAGGAACATAAGGTAATTGTCCCAAGATAAGAAAGAGTGACCCTACGATGATAAAGGGCATAGGATACATCATACCATTCTTGATAGCCGTTACTCCACGGGTATTCAAGAATTTCATCATTGGTGGCATGATTTTGTCATTAATAAATCCATTCATAATTATTTTCTCCAATATATTATTTTTTTTATAAATGCTGTCAATAAGTGTATGTCTTACATAGTAAGACATACAAATAGGCTAGCCTATTTCGCTTCTAATTTTTGAATACGCTTTTCTTGCTCAATAATCTCAGTAGCTAAATCCTTAAAAGTAATTGCATTCATGAGATGGTCCTGAGCATGAACCATATACAAATTAATTTCAGTTTTTTGACCTTGTGCTTCTTGGGTCAACATTTCTGTTTGTGTATGATGAGCTTCCAGAAGTTCCTTATTGGATTCCTTCAGTAATTTTTCAGCTTCATCAAACTTTCCTTCTTTTGCCTCTTGTATAGCTGTGAAAGCTAGACCTTTAGCATTTCCACCGTGCATGATTAATCCCATAACAATGGTCATGTATTCTTCATTCATGGTCACCTCCTTAAAGCCCCATGAGCTTCTCAGCTGCTTCCAACACTTTATCTCCTCGCATCATACCGTAGTCTTGCATATTGACCACATCCACAGGCACTCCGAAAGATTCACCTTTCTTGGTAATTTCCGCCTTCATATACCCCACCTGAGGCCCGAGCATAAGTACGTTTGGTTTGTCTGTTGCACTTAACATATTATCAATTTCAGCAGTTGGTTTAGCAAAAATTTCATAATTTTTGCCTTGCTCTTCTGCTACCTTTTGCATCTTAGTTACCAATAGTGATGTTGACATTCCTGCATTACATGCAAGGGCAATTATTTTATCTGCCATTTACTAACCCTCCTTATAGGTTGTTACACCCTTAGTTTATAGAATACATTGTTTTTTTGCAAGCGGTTGCATTTTTTGATTTTAGCACTCTGAAACATGATAACAACGGTATTTATTCAAATTTCAAACAAAAAAATCACAAAATTTTATGATTTTCTTGAAACATGTTTCACTTTTTTGAAACATGATTTTATTTTTTGAGTCGTTCTATTGACTTATGAGCTAAAGTTTCAATGATAGCAACCACAGGTAATTGTGTAGTTAAATTCCCTAAAGGATAGAGTTGAGACCATTCTGGAGTAAGATTATAAAACAGCTCTAAATCTCCAAGTCTCCCCACCGTTGTTCCTTTTTCATTCGACAACGTAATTATTTGAGCCTCTGCTTCCTTTACTTCCAACTCCTTATTGATAATTTGGGGTGTTTCCCCTGAGGCAGAAAATATAAGTGCAACGACATTCCCTGTTCTGTTAATTTGTATCGCTTGAAAAGGATCATTAATAACAAATGCTTTAAGTCCTGAGTTGACAAAATATTTGCAGGCATAGTCAGCCAAAGATCCTGAATTTCCAATACCCATACAAACAGTATAATCAGCTTGGCTAATCATTTGTGCAGCTTTATTAAGCTTTTTCTGGAAATTTTCAGATTTCATGCGATGTAGAAAAATATCAAATTCTAACATACTGTCATAATGAGCATCCTCAATAGTTTTAGGTTCAACATGATTTTTGACGTAATACTTAAATTCTCCCCAACCTTCAAACCCTAGTTTATTACTCATACGAACAATAGCAGAGGTGGAAACATGAAGCGTTAGAGCAAGTGAACGAACAGTCATATTCTTGATTTCTTTCTGATTTTTAATGATATAATCAAAAATTTCTGTTTCTGTATTATTAAGCTTACTTACTTCTTCAGCGAGTATCATATTTTTCCCTCTTCTACTTGACTTCTTTTACTCATTATATCATAGCCTTTATTTTTATTTCTAGTGAGTAAAAATTATCGAAATTTTTATGCAACTTTTAAATTCTTTTACGTACTAATAGACAAGAGCAAGTAAAAAAACATTGCTTGTTCTGTGCCTTAATCATCTGTACACACACTCCACAAATACCTAACGGTGTCCATGCTCGCTAAGCAACTAAAGTTGCTAGTCGCAATGGCTCTATAAATTTGGGAGGTGATGGTATGATGATTTTCCACCTCTCTGTAGAAGGGATTTAATCTGATGCTTGTATGGATTCAAATAGTTCTTGATGTAATTTCAATTACTGTCGATTTGTATAAAATTTGGAAAGAAAAAAACTAGTCTAAAAGACTAGTCCAAACTTTTACAGAGAAATTAAGACACGCAAGGTGTTGGATGCACCTTGTTTTTTTACGTGCTTTCTCTTATATATTTATTATAACATAAATTCACACTCTTCTATTTGGTTTTCGCATAAAGTTCATTGACCTTATCCCAATTAATCAAATTGAAGAAAGCTTCGATATAGTCTGGGCGTACATTTTGATATTTAAGATAATAAGCGTGTTCCCATACATCAAGCCCGAGGACTGGTGCTTGTCCATCTGTAATAGGGTTGTCTTGATTAGCTGTTGAGACTACTTTAAGTTGTCCATGATCTACAACTAACCACGCCCAACCTGAACCAAAACGAGTGGTCGCTGCTGTCTTGAATTGTCCTTTAAATTCATCAAATGAACCAAAGGCTGAGTCAATGGCTGTCGCAATTTCTCCAGTAGGTGTTCCACCAGCGTTTGGAGTCAACCATTCCCAGAACATCGAATGATTAAGGTGCCCTCCACCGTTGTTACGCACTGCTCCACGAATATCTTCAGGAACACTGCCCAACTGTGCCACAAGCTCTTCTACAGATTTGCTGGCTAATTCTGGATGTGCTTCAAGAGCATTATTGACATTATTAATGTAGGTTTGATGGTGCTTGTCATGATGAAGGTGCATCGTTTCTTCATCGAAGAAGGGTTCTAAAGCGTTATAAGCATAAGGTAAATCAGGTAAAGTGTAAGTCATGATGACATCCTCCGTTTTCTTTTTCATCTTAATTATAAATCAAAAGTTCTCAGCTTTCAATCAATCTGATTTTTTCTCTGATTGATAAAATTCATGGCTTTTTCGGAATAGAGTAAATCCTGTTCCTGAAGTTGAGCCGTATCCCTTACCCCTTGTAACGTATAAAATTTCTGCAAATCAGACTGCCATTGGTTGAATGTTGCTTCTAATCCCTCTACTCCCTTTTTCATAAGAGTTGAAAGAGCAAATCCCGCCGTTGAGGTCATAGACGCCCCTAGCATAAGAGATTTTAGAATGTCTTCTGCAGATTGAATACCACCTGTTGCAATCAGTGGTTTTTGGTTCTCTGACAAGCGTGCTTCAATCAGACTTTCTACCGTAGAGAATCCATGATGATCAATGTTAAATTCATTTTTACCACGCTGACGCTCAATCCATGCGAAGTTAGTCCCCCCTGCACCACCAACGTTAATGGCAGATACAGCTGTCTGGCTAATCTTCTTAAAAATATCTTGCGATATTCCGAATCCTACTTCCTTGACAATAACAGGTATATCAAGCTTGCCTGAAATTTCATTGATATGTTCAAGCCAGTAGAACGTCCTATCTCCTTCATCCATTGAGAGTTCTTGTGCCGTATTAATATGAAGCTCTAGGGCATTCGCCTCTATCATATCTATTGCTTTCTTAGCGTTTTCTAATGAATGATTGGCTCCAAGGTTAGCAAATATAAACCCATCAGGATTAATTTCCCTCACTTGTCGGAAACCTGATTCAAGCTCTGGGTATTTGATTGCAATAGATTGAGA
>WREM01000038.1 GCA_009779335.1 Streptococcaceae bacterium
ACTCCCGGTGTGGCATATTTGGTGAATAAAGAAGATGCTTCTGCAGGAGTCATGATTTCTGCCAGTCATAATCCAGCTTTAGATAACGGAATCAAATTCTTTGGTTCAGACGGATTCAAGCTTGAAGATGCAGTAGAACTTGAAATTGAAGCCTTACTTGATGCACAAGAAGATACACTTCCACGTCCATCAGCACAGGGTCTTGGGCAACTCCATGATTACACAGAAGCTGTGCGTAAATATCAAGCCTTCTTGAAGACGACAGCGGAGGGAGAATTTGCAGGAGTTAAGGTGGTTCTTGATACAGCAAATGGAGCGGCCCATACATCTGCTCGTGCAGTGTTTGCAGATCTCAATGCAGAGATAACAGTTATCGGTGAGAATCCCGATGGATTAAATATCAATGACGGAGTAGGCTCTACTCATCCAGAACAAATGGCGAAAAAAGTTGTAGAAGTGGGAGCATCTATTGGTCTTGCCTTTGATGGTGATGCGGATCGTATGATTGCTGTGGATGAAAAAGGTCAAATCGTAGATGGCGATAAAATCATGTATATCGTCGGAAAATATCTTCTTGAACAGGGAAAACTCGTGAAAGACACAGTAGTAACAACAGTTATGTCTAATCTTGGTTTTCATCTCGCTCTCAAAGAAGCCAATATCAATTCCGTAGAAACAGCTGTTGGAGATCGTTATGTTGTTGAAGAAATGAAGAAAAACAGCTATAATTTTGGTGGAGAGCAGTCAGGGCACATGATTTTCTTAGACTATAATACGACTGGAGATGGGCAACTTTCTGCGATCCAACTGATGAAAGTCATGAGAGAAACAGGAAAATCTTTGTCAGAGCTTGCAGATCAAGTGACCATTTATCCACAAAAATTAGTGAATGTACGTGTAGCGAATAATGCGGCTAAAGATGGAGCAATGGATGTCCCAGCCATTAAAGAAATTATTAATAAAATGGAAACAGAAATGAAGGGGCAAGGGCGTATTCTTGTTCGCCCTTCAGGGACTGAGCCTCTCTTGCGTGTTATGGCAGAAGCACCAACGGATGAAATGGTCAATCATGTAGTCGATACTATTGTTCAAGTCGTAGAAGAAGAAATCGGTGTAAAATAAAATTTCGTTTAATAACTCCTGATGGAGTTTTTTTGTTATCAAAATAAGATTTAACTTTCCTTGAAAAAACGCTTACATTTTGTTATAATGTTCCTGTGAACTTGTATATACAAGTCAAAAAAATTAAAGAAAGGAGCAGGAATATGCTAGGTTTTGGAAAGAAACAAAAAGAGCTTTCTGATGATAAGAGTTTGTACGCTCCATTGTCAGGTCAGATCATCGAGTTAGAAAAAGTCTCAGATCCTATTTTTGCAAAAAAAGTAATGGGAGATGGATATGCTGTTGAGCCCACAGATACTAAAATTATCAGCCCGGTAGCAGGTACAGTAAGCTTGGTACAAGGGCACGCCATTGGTCTCATGCGAGCAGATGGTTTGGAGATTTTACTTCATGTAGGGATTGACACAGTCAGTCTTAATGGAGCTCCCTTTAACTTCAAGGTCAAAGTAGGAGATGTGGTTGATGGTGGAGATGTCTTGGGTAAAGTTGATTGGCTTCAAGTAGAAGCAGCAGGAATGCCCAAAACAACAATGGTTTTAATTACCAACACTGCAGACAAGCTTGCGGATTTGCAAGTGGATTATATCCAGGCAGATGCAGGTCAAAAAATTGGTCAAGCAACTGCAAAATAAAAAAGTTATTATTCATACGTTATTAAAGGAGGCCTATTATGGCAGATTACAAAAATCTTGCAACTGACATTATATCAGCTGTAGGTGGAGAATCAAACATCACGAAAGTGATTCATTGTATCACTCGTTTACGTTTTTATCTTGTAGATGAAACAAAAGCAGACACTGAAAAATTAGAAGCAATGAGTGGCGTTGCAGCCGCAGTCTATAACGGAAATCTTGGCCAATATCAAGTGGTTATCGGGCAAGCTGTTGAAGACGTTTATGATGAAGTTGTTGCACAACTTGGAGATCGTGTGGTAGATAGTGAAGCAACAGCTGATGCAGTTGCTGAAACAGGTGGAGGTACAGGGAAATCTGGGAATCCATTTATCCGTGCTTTCCAAACTGTGATTGGGACTATCACAGGATCTATGATGCCTATCATCGGACTTTTGGCAGCAGGTGGGATGATTAACGGGCTTGCCAATTTATTTAAGATTCAACCCGCAGGAAGTATGATTTTCCCCGCAAATATCAATGCTCATTTATTAGATCCTAATGGATCAACCTTTATTATCATTACGACGGCTGCAATGGCACCTTTCTACTTTTTGCCAGTTCTTGTTGGTTTCTCTGCTGCTCGTCAACTTAAAGCAAATGAGTATGTTGTCGCAGCGGTTATGGGTGTATTTCTTGACCCTAACCTTCGTGGTGCAATTAATACAGTTAAGACGGTTACAGTCAATGGTTTAGACTATACAAACTATACACAACCTAGTTTACATGAAGTTCTTGGAGTACATTTCACATCTAATTTCTTTGGTATTCCGATTGCCTTTCCTGATCCAACAGGTTATCCATCCTACGCTTATACAATCTTCCCTGCAATATGTGCGGCAGTTATTGCAGCACCACTTGGAAGATGGCTTCGTAAACATTTACCTATTGCAATGCGTCAAATCTTCGAACCAATGATTACTTTCTTCGTTACATTGACTGTAGTTATGGTAGCTGTTGGTCCTATCATGAATTTGATTGGAGGAGCTTTAGGTAATGGAGTAACTTGGCTCATCGGTAATGGAGACAACTTGATTCAGTTAGGTATTGCTGCCATAATTATTGGTGGACTTTATCAATGTTTGGTTATTTTTGGTCTTCATTGGCTCATTATTCCTATCCTTACACTTCAATTAGCAAATACAGGTCAATCAAACATTAATATGATTGTTAGCTTCACTATGTTAGCACAAGGGGTTGGAGCACTCGCTGTCTTCTTCAAGACAAGAAAAGAAGATATGAAAGGGCTTGCCCTTCCTGCCAGTCTTTCCGCATTCATGGGTGTTACTGAACCAGCGATTTACGGAATTAACTTGAAGTATATCCGTGTATTTATTATGAGTTCCATTGGAGCCGCAATAGGTGCAGGTGTAGGTGGATTTATGGGATTACAAATGTATGGTTTCTCTGGTTCATTGATTGGTTTCCCAAGCTTTATCAGTAATCCAATGGCAGATAAATTACATGTAAGTCCACATACTTTCCTTGGTATGAGTAATCTTACTATTTTCTGGATTGCGACAATCGTAACAATTATTGTAGCTTTCGCTCTCGTATGGATGTTTGGATACAAAGATTCAGATGAAATGGGTGCAGGCGTTGAAAAGAAAAATGCATTTAAGGATGCAGTTAAACAATAAACAAATGACAGGGCAGTTGGATTTATCTGATGGTCCTGTTTTTACAAATCAAATTTAGTGTAAAGGAGAAACTATGTCAACATTAAGTGAAAAAGTAATTTATCAAATTTATCCTAAGTCATGGCTAGATACCACAGGTTCAGGAGTTGGAGATTTGAATGGCATCACGGAGAAGTTACCCTATGTTGCCGAATTAGGAGTGGATGTGATTTGGCTTAATCCATTTTATCCAAGTCCACAGCGTGACAATGGCTATGACATATCAAATTATACAGCGATTGATTCCCTATTTGGAACGATGGCAGACTTTGAGCGAATGGTCGCTAGAGGTAAAGAGCTTGGCCTTGAATTCATGCTAGACATGGTCCTCAATCATGTTTCTACAGAGCATGAATGGTTCAAGAAAGCTCTTGCTGGGGATAAATATTATCAAGATTTCTTTATCTTAAGAGATGAGCCAACAGACTGGATTTCTAAATTTGGAGGGAACGCATGGGCACCCTTTGGAGATACAGGTAAATATTATTTGCATCTCTATGATGTGACACAGGCAGACCTTAATTGGCGAAATGAAAATGTCCGCAAAGCACTCTTCGAAGTCGTAAATTTTTGGCGAGATAAAGGAATATCAGGTTTTCGCTTTGACGTTATTAATGTCATTGGTAAGGATGCTGTATTGCAGAACAATCCTGAATCTGAAGGGAAATTTGAATATACTGATAAACCCATTACCCATGATTATCTTCAAATGCTCAATAAAGAAACCTTTGGACAGGATGCACATTCGGTTACTGTGGGGGAGATGAGTTCTACAACTATTGAAAACTCTATTCTCTACACACGACCTGACCGTAAAGAGCTCAGTATGGTCTTCAATTTTCATCATTTGAAGACAGATTATGCCAATGGTGAAAAATGGACAAAATCAGCTTTTGATTTTCCAATGTTAAAAAATCTCTTCCATGAATGGGGAGAAAAAATGTCAGAAGGACAGGGATGGTCAGCTACTTTCTGGAATAATCATGATCAGCCTCGGGCACTCAATCGTTTTGTGGATGTCAAGAATTTCCGTGTTAAAGGAGCGACTATGCTTGCTGCAGCCATTCATTTAAGTCGTGGGATACCCTTCATTTATATGGGTGAGGAAATTGGAATGGTTGACCCGGACTATGATTCAGTTCACGATTATAATGATTTGGAGGCTTTGAATGCCTATCATATGCTTGTAGAACAAGGTAAGACAGAAAAGGAAGCCTTTGAAGTCCTCATTACGAAATCTCGGGATAATGCACGTACACCTATGCAATGGGATGAGAGTGAACACGCAGGATTTACATCGGGAACACCGTGGCTAAAGGTTGGAAAGCATAAGGACATCAATGTTTCTAATGATAAAGGCGGAGAGATTTATAGCTTTTATAAAGAAATGATTAAACTTCGCAAATCAGAGAAAATTATTTCTGAGGGAACCTATAAATCTGCACTTAAGGATGATACTCATATTTATGCGTTTGTGCGTGAGTATGATAGTCAAAAACTGCTTGTTCTTACTAATTTTTCTAATCAAATTGTTGATTATATCTTACCTGTTGAATTTGAAAATGCAGAGATTTTAGTCAATAACTATGATGATTATCAAGTAGGACAAATGCAACCATATCAAGCGGTAGCCTTGTTGATTAAATAAGAAAAAGCGATACTATCGCTTTTTTATATGATATAATGAATAGAAAGAAAGGGAGCCTATCATGAAAATTGTGATTTTTGGAGATTCTATTACCAATGGTTATTATCGAATTGGGCCAAGTGCTACGACTCTTTTAAAAGATGGTATTGAACAACTTAATCCTGAGATTGAAGTTACTCTCAAGGGAATCAATGGACAGACGACAGCAGACGGACTGCAACGTATGGATGATATTCTTGAACAACATGCAGACAAGGTATTGATGTTCTTTGGAGCGAACGATGCCGCATACTATGTTCCCATTACATCAGTAGACTATGAAAAAAATCTATGTCAGATGGTAGAAAAAATAGGCAAAGACAAAGTAATTCTCATGACTAGTCCCTATTGTAACGAAACTTTAGGAGATGGAACTCGCAAGAACAGCTATGTTATACGATATGTTTCCCAATCTAAACAAGTTGCTCAAAAGTATGATTTGCCTTTGATTGATGTTTATCAAGCCATGATTAATCAAAAAAATCCTGATTCATGGTTACAGTCGGACGGGTTGCATTTTTCTGAGTGGGGTTATGAAAATTTGGCAAGGTTAATTGTGGCTACATTAGAGGATTTGAAATGAGATTAGATGAAAAGCAGATGCTAGAATTTGCAGAAAAATTAGGGAGAAAGCTAGAATCTGGCGACATTCTTATCTTAACTGGAGATTTAGGAGCAGGGAAAACCACCTTTACCAAAGGTTTGGCATTGGGATTAGATATTGGGCAAATGATAAAAAGTCCCACCTATACCATTATCCGTGAATATGAGGGACGTTTATCACTTTACCACATGGATGTTTATCGTACGGGTGAAGATGCAGATTCTATTGATTTAGACGATTATCTTTTTGGTGAAGGCGTCTCAGTTATTGAATGGGGTCAGCTTTTAGGAGGGCATTTGCCTGAGGAATATTTAGAAATCATCATTGAGAGAGAAGGAAATACAGATTATCGAAAGCTTTCTCTTTTGCCTCATGGCTCTCGCTATGAAAAATTTTTAGAAGAATAAAAAATACATTTAGCGTATTTAAGGTGAAAGGTTCAAAATTTGGTATAATAGATTTATGAAACTTTGGATAAAGAATTTAATCATGATTGGCTCGATTTTATTGCTGACGGCTATAGCAGGTCTTATCAGCTATAAAAGTATTTCGGATGCTATATCTTCAGCGGGTAAAAAAACATTCATCAATGTTGGAAATAACAACAACATCAAAGCGACTGAACCTCTTACCATTGTACTTATGGGTGTAGACACAGGTGGTGCAGGTCGTGGGAATGCTGATTCATGGGATGGGAACTCAGATTCTCAGATTGTCATTACTCTCAATCCAAAAACCAATACCACAACAATGGTTTCAATGGAACGTGATACCATGACCAATATCCTTGATGCCAATAATCAGGTGGTCTCTACGCAAAAGATGAATGCTGCTTATCCTATGGGCTATAACCAAGGGGATGTTAAATCAGGTGCTCAGTATGCTATGAATACCATTGGTGAGCAAGCAGGAGTACCCATTGATAATTTTGTCATCATGAATTTTGATGGGCTGACTAATCTGGTTAATGATGTAGGGGGTATTACAGTCGATAACACCAGTGGTGGAGACATTTATATTTACGATACAGAACCTAACTATACTTCAGTCGTAAAACCGGGTGTTCAAAACATTAATGGAGATCAAGCTCTTGTCTATGCTCGTGATCGACACACCTTAGCTAATGGAGATTATGGGCGTGCTGCCCATCAACGTGAAATCATTACTCAAGTGATGAAGAAAATGATTTCTATGGATAATCTCACACAATATCAAAAATTCTTGAATGATATTTCTAAAGACTTTAAGACAAATATTAATGTGACACCAGATAACCTCGCCAATCTATATGCTTATAAAGATTGTTTCAATAAGGTTGTCTCTGTGCATTATCAAGGTGTAGGAGCGTCAGCAGCAGGATCTGATGGGGCAGTTGCTTCTTATCAATTCATGCCTGAAAATGTTGACTTGGCTGTCCAAAATACCATTCTTCTCTCACTTGGGAAAAGTCCCATAACAACTCTGAATCCTAATGTCATCACTTATGAAAGTCAATTCGGGGCCGCACCTGCAACCTATTTCATGCCATCAGCTACAGTAACTGAAAAAGGGAAAACACCAGTTACTTACGGTATTGACAGTAATGGAAAGCTTATTCCAATTACAAGCCAAAATTCCGGAACATATGTAGGTGAAAATGGAGATGCAGCTGCAAATACAGGAACAAGCTCATCTAGTTCCTCAAGTACTAATGAATCATCCAGTACCAATCAATAAAAATTTATAAATCAGTTTCTGCTGATTTATCTTATGGTCCGATAGCTCAGCTGGATAGAGCATTCGCCTTCTAAGCGAACGGTCGAGGGTTCGAATCCCCCTCGGATCATTCATGATAAAAGCGACATCTATCGCTTTTTTTTATCTTATTCTGTATAATATAATCATGACAAGATATAAAGCAGTGATTGCTTATGACGGGACGGATTTTTCAGGTTTTCAAATTCAGAATAACCAACGTACCGTTCAGGAAGAAATAGAAAAAATTTTAACCAAAGTTAACTCTCATCAACCAGTGATTTTGCAAGGAGCGGGGCGTACTGATTCTGGTGTTCACGCTTGTGGGCAAGTCATTCATTTTGACTTGGATGAAAATACAAATGAGGAGCGTTTACGATTTGCCCTAGATACACAAACGCCCAGTGATATTGCTGTGTATTCGGTGGGACAGGTATCAGATGACTTCCATGCTCGGTTCACTAAGCATGAAAAAACCTATGAATATTATTTGGATAATGCACAGATTCGTAG
>WREM01000039.1 GCA_009779335.1 Streptococcaceae bacterium
GAACAAAAAATTTTTATTAGGTTTTCTTGCAGGAAAAGTTGTCACTCTCGGGGGAATTGCCCTAGGTCTATTCATTTATAAAAAATCAGTTGTTGATCCTGTTGAAAATAAAGAGAAATTCATCCAAAGTAATCGCCGTCAAGCCAATCGTAAACGTATTGCTCCCTAACTCATTTAGGCAATCGCTCATCTTTTGCATATTCTCTCACTCCTTTTTGGAAAATGATATAATAGAAATATGGAACTAGAGAATAAACCTTGGCTTTTTGATGCTGAGTACATGAGTTACGTAGGGCATTTATTAGAGATGGATGAGCTTAAAAAGCTAGACACTATCACTCATCATTATATATCAACACGCCTTGAACATTCACTCAAGGTCTCTTATATGAGCTATATGATTGCTAAAAAAATGAACTTAGACGCCAAAGCTACCGCCCGTGGAGGCTTACTTCATGATTTATTTTATTATGATTGGCGTGACACCAAATTCAATAAGAGTCATGCCTATGTACACCCTCGCATTGCCTATCGTAATGCTTGTAAGCTGACGACTTTATCTGCCAAAGAGAAAGACATCATCATCAAACACATGTGGGGAAGTACGCTCAATCCTCCTCACTATAAAGAAAGTTGGATTGTTACTTTTGTAGATAAGCAGGTAGCACTCAAAGAAGGACGTCAAGCCGCACGCTACAAATGGCACGCACGCAAACACCTTAAACTAAAAAATACAGAAGCTTAGACTTCTGTATTTTTTGCTATTTAATAAAACTTTAACTCCCTTTTCACCTCTTGAGCTCTGCTGAAGTAGGCAATAATCATCAATAATCCAATAATTAGTAGAGTAATGATGAAAAACAAAGCTAATTGCTGAGAATGATGAACAGAGTGCTTCAAAAGATGTAAAATATGACCCAGCATTAATCTGATATCGTTCATAATCCCTCCTTACTTTTTTCTATTTGGCTCACTTCCCTCTCTGATGGAGAAAGAAATCTAAGGGTTAAATTGATAATGATCATTAACAATGCAACTCCCAGTATTACCGTTTGAAATACATTAAAGGATGAAATAGACAATACAAGCACTGTCCAAATCAGGGCAATAAGTAAGAGAAGAATATCTACTTTCTTATTCCCTTTACCTTGTTTGCCTTTGTATTTTTTATAGGGGATATTTGGTAATCCAAAAGTCACGGAAGAAAGTAAGATAAAGAATATTAATCCACCCACTTCCGAAAATAAATATGAATGGAAACATTGCTATTAAACGGGATGTTGCACTAAAGATAATCAATGATTTTTTCATGTCGATGCCTTTCTAATAGCCCTTTCATCATTTTTTCTTTGAGAAATATTTGTTAATCAACGGCATAATTATTGCCCATATACCGACAAAACAAATAAACCAAAGTATTTTCAAATGTGGATAGGCTTGTCCGAGCCAAACAATGAAAATGAGAGAGGTGATTATTCCCATTAGACCGCCAATGATGTATTTCATAATATCCTTCTTACTTTTTTGTTGTATTTTTTTCTGCCACTTATCATAGCTAATATTAAACCTATAAGCATGACGACAATTCCTGCAACTAGACTTAAAGTTCTATCTCCTAATAAATTTTGGAGAATTGTCTGGAAACCTATAAACATAGTCAATGTACCACTTAAAAACAACCCGTATGATTTATTATTTTTCATTAAATATCCTCCATCACATCTGATTATCTATGCTTTTTTAGAATCTATTGTAAGTCTCAATATTATACTCAATGAAATAAGGATACTTACAATTAAGAATATCAAGCTACTATGAGAGTTTATTTGTAATCTCTGAGGAACGAATATTACTATCGCTAATGCAAAGAGTTGAAGGGAAACATCAATAAACTTATTTCCGCTATTTCTCCTTAGCAAAAACAGAAAGGAAGCAAGTATCAATAAACAAAATGTTAATGCAAAGTAGATAAAAGGACTTGAAACTGTTCCTAAAAACAATGACAATACCGCTAATGCTATAGCTATCCCTCTTAAAACGAGACTTATATTTATTTTCTGATTCATAGTTTTACTCCTTCTATTACCAGCTCTAATAATCTATTTCATGTTACTTTTTCTTTTCATTGGGTAACCAAAACCAAATACCTATCAAAAATATGATTATACATATTATTCTAAGCCATAAAATATGTTCAGAATAGAAATCTGTTAAAGCTATAAGCATCAAGACAATTCGTCTAATAATTATAGGAATATTTTTCATTATTGTCGCAATTCTTTCGGAGAAATGAGCCTTATTATTAAATTTATAATCGTTGACACTAATATTATGAATAATACATTTTTTGAAATTTCATTGAGAGATAGTATAATCATAAAAATGATGGATAAAGCAAGAACAACAGATAATAAAAGAATATCAATCAGTTTATAGCCTTTTTTTGCAGTTGCTTCATCTTTCTTATATGGCAATGTTGGAAGTACAAGTAGAGAACCCAGCAATGTTGCTGAAATTGCTGAAATTGGTGCAACTATCCAACCCATTGATATAAAAAATGTAATCAGAGCGACAATAAATAGACGTGATGCCCCACTAAAAATAATATATGATTTTTTCATTATTGTAATCCAGCTCCCCACACCATCATTACCCCAGGAGTGCAGTTAAAAACTATTCCTCCCGAAGCGTAATTAAATCCAAATTCTATTCTTCGTTTTTTCCTATAAGTATAGCAATAGGTAATGCAATGATGAGAACTATCCATCCAATAATATTGTAATTCAATATAAAAGTAAGCACATAACTCAAAGCAATCAAAATCAAGAATATTATTATTTGTAGTATTTTTTTTAATCTCATTTATTTATCTCCTATTGAAAACCTACTCCCCAAACTTGAAGTCCAAATCCAGGAACTACAGATAGGTTAAAAACTATTCCTCCTGGAAAATTCTGCAATCCATATCCTACTACCCCTGCAAGGTACCCCACAACCTCTGCTACTTTTGCAGGTGCTGCAGGTAATTTTCCTACTAACTTTAATAGTCCTGCAACTGCACCTATAGCCCACGCTGCATGACTGCCTACTCCTCTTAATGTACTTTTTGAAATACCAATTCTAGCACCCCACCAATAAACATGACAATAATTAGACCCTTCATGAAACCATGAGCGAGAATCAGGTTGTAATATTTGCCCACTCGCAACTTTAGCGTCATGGCCTGTAGCACCAATAACCACTGAATTACCTGTTATTGCAACATTAGCTTTTGGTGCTTGTTGAAGTGAAGTTTTGAGAGGAACATTACTCTGAGCAACCAAGTCTTGTAATTTCTTCAAATCTGCATGACTTGTTCCTTTGGGTAAGGCTTTATGGTCAATGACAAACTGACCTTTCACTAACTTCACTGCTTTGTCATATTTATTGATAAATGACTGACTCACTTGTTGAGCATTTACTTGACTAGTAGTTGGTGTTACCTGTTGAGATTGAGCAACGCTTGTTGCTGAGACTGCAACTGGTGCAAGGAATGAAAGCCCTGCGACAGTTCCGACGATGATTTTTTTAATTGACATAAGATTCTCCTTTCTGAGAGAAACAATTTATAAAATATAATGATAACGACTTTGAATTCATGTATTCATGACTACATGAAGGGGTGTAAATAAGAGATGATTTCTTATTACTCATTCATAATAACACGGAAATTTTGACTTGTAAATAGGTCAAGCCTTGCCAACTGGCAAGGTGATTTTTAGTTCAAAAACAGCCCTTTCCCCATAAATACTGGATTTTTAGATTTTTCTATGTTACAATTACCTTGCCAGTTGGCAAGGTAATTATCATAAATTTATCAATAAAATTAAACATTAAGGAAAAAACATGGTTATTTTTGCTCAAAAAGACATTAAAGTTTTAGAATGCTTTTGTCTCGTCGCTAATGAAAGTGAAACCCATCGGGACATTACAATAAAAAAAGTTGTCGAGAAAATGAGCGTTTCACGACAAGCACTCAATCAGCTAGGATATCATAATGTTGATGAAATCATTCAGGCTTTACGACTTTATGTGGATCAGCCTCTTCAACAAAAGTTTGAAACATTTGTTCAGCATCCCAATCAAGATTGGACACTCTTTATCGCTGAGGAGATTCTCCCTCTGCTTTATGAAAACAGAGATTTCTTCTATACCTTGTATGGTGGTGTAGCTGACCCTTCATGGTTCCCCTATCTTGAAAAAAATTATTCTCAACTGGTCTTGCCTTATTTTGAACATACTCAATCAAACATGGGCATTTCTTCTGAATTTCTTGCCAAGCTCATCGTCCGTCAAGTGATTGCTATCTTTGCCCGTTGGATGAGACAAGAGAAACCTGATTCTCCAAGTGTTTTTTACAAGAAGTTCATCTATCTGATGACTCATTCTACAGATGACTTACTCAAACTTGAAGAACAGAAATAAAAAAACTTCCAGAGGAAGTTTTTTTATTCCTTAAATATCTCAATGTCTTCTTCAGTCAAGCCTATCAGTGCATCTATTTGTCCTGAGAGAATCATTCGTTCTGTCAGTTGTTTTTCTTGACTGACTTCTTCCTCAGATTCTGCTGATGGGCTATCTTCTGATTGAGGGTTGAATCTTTCCTTAAGATAGGTTTTACGACTGGCTCCTGCTTTAGCAACAGCTTGTGCAAATGCAGATTGCTCCCCAAGTAGAATGAGGGATTGCTTGGCACGAGTAATGGCTGTATAGAACAGATTCCTCTCCAACATCCGTGAATAAGCCGAAACCATGGGCAAGACGACTGTCGAGAATTCACTCCCCTGTGCCTTATGGATAGACATGGCATAGGCAAGCGTAATTTTGTACCATTCTGAACGTGGATAAGAAATTTCTTGCCCATCAAAGTCCATGAATATCTCATCTTGCTTACTTTCTGAGTATTTGGCAGGGACAAGTTCTGTAATCATCCCCAAATCACCATTGAATACATTGGTTGTCGCATCATTAACCAGATGCAAGACCTTATCTCCTAAACGATAGTGCGTATCTATAAAGACAAACTCCAACCCATCTTCCAAAGGATTGAAGATTTCTTGTAAAATCTTGTTAAGATGATTAATTCCTGCAGAACCTTTGTACATGGGGGCAAGAACTTGCAATTCAAAACTATCATTCCCACGCTTTTGCCATGCAGATGCCACTTGTGCAATAACTTCTCCTACCTGATGACTTGATACCTCAAAATAAGAAGTATCCGTTTTCTTGATTGTAAAATCAGGAGGGAGTTGACCGTCTTTGATGTCATGAGCCAAGTCCGTGATTGTAGAATCTTCACTCTGTCGAAAAATCTTGTCTAATGTGATGGAGGGAACATCAGCAATATGGAATAAATCAGCAAAGACCTGCCCGGGACCAACTGAAGGCAGTTGATCTGCATCGCCTACGATCAAGACTTTCATTGATGGTGGAATGGCTTGAAAAAGCTTATTTGCCAACCATGTATCTACCATGGAGAACTCATCCACAATCAACAGAGAGCCTGACAAATCATCAGAGAAGTCATCTTCTACATCATCCCCTTGACCTAGCCCCAAATGACGATGCAAGGTTCCTGCAGGCAATCCTGTCAGCTCATTCATTCGCCGACTGGCACGCCCCGTCGGAGCTGCCAATAAGACAGGAAAAATATCATCTGTATAATGACTAGTATCCAAATCAATCCCATGAATCCGGGAAAAAACTTCTATAAAGCCATTGATGATCGTGGTTTTCCCTGTCCCCGGCCCACCTGTCAATATAGAAAATTGATGATTCATAGCGTTGATGATGGCTTTTTTTTGAAGATCATCGTATTGTATAGACAAATCTTCTTCCACTTCTGATATAGCCGTATTTAATTTCTCTGTAGAAATCTTATCTGCTTTCCGATTGAGCAGTTTTTTTATGCTGTTTTCTATTCCAATTTCTGCAAAATAGAGAGAATTTTCAAAAATTTTTGTTCCTTGTGCTTGGATCTTCCCCTCAACTAAAAGCTCATTGACCTGTTCAGCTACGTCTTCTGCATCGAGTTGTACAGCTTGACTTTCCTCCAGTAACTGTAAGGTATAATCCAGCAAAGCTTTGGCTTCAATATAAGTATCCCCTGTAACCACAGGTTGAGTTGTTGCGACGTGCATCAGCCCTGCACGATAACGCTCAGGACTATCTGCCTTAATGCCCAATTCCTTAGCAATTTTATCTGCTGTCTTGAACCCTACCCCCTTGATGTCCTCGACTAATTGATAAGGGTTCTTCTCAATGATTTCAAGGGTTTCTTCTTTATATTTTTCATAGATTTGAAAGGTCAACTTATTGGGTAATTCATATTCTGCCAACTGAGAGAGAATCTTCTCCATCCCATGATTGTCACGCAGGCGTTTGACAAATGAATTTTTCTTAGCTAGAGTAAGCAGGTCTTTTAATTTATCTGGCTCTTGCAAGATAGCATCTACTGTATTGGTCGGGAAAAGTTCGACAATCTTCTCTGCTGTTTTTTTACCAATTCCGGGAAATTTATCTGAGGCAAAATATCGCACTAATCCAGCCTTGCTTGTTGGCACGGCTTTATCATAACGCTCAACGGTCAGCTGCTCTCCATATTTAGGATGAGTAACAGTCTCTCCCCAAAAGGTATAAGCCCCTCCCTCAACCACATCTCCAATAGTCCCTGTTACAACAATCTCTGTATCTTCATAATCAAAATTAGTCTCCTCCACCTCAACCAAAATAACCTTGTAAAAATTACTAGGATTGGAGAAAAATATAGATTGAATGGTACCTGTTAATGATTTTTTTTCCTTAGTCATCTTACCTTTATTATAGCAAAAGCTATTCCTATTGAATCATTTGTTTTATTTGATGGACAATATCTTCCGCACTTTGATTTTCTACATTGATTGTATATTGACTATATTTTTCGTACAAGGGAGTACGCTTGTGATAAAGGTTATATAAACTCTCCTTATCCTTGGCTAATGGTCTGTTGTTTTTCTTGTCTGATTGAATACGTGCGTACAATACATCAAAACTTACCTGCAGATAGATAACCTGAGACTGAGCTGAGAGGAGTTTTTGATTGGTCTCTTCTTCTACTATCCCTCCTCCTGTTGCTATGACACGATTGCTCAGAAGAGCTTGCTCGAAGATTTCGCTCTCTACTTGACGGAAGGCATTCTCTCCATATTCATTGAAATACTCACTGATAGTTATGCCTATCTTTTCTTCTATCCTCTGGTCCAAGTCAATGAATTGACTGTCTAACTTACTTGCAAGGCTGGTCTTTCCTGCACCCATGAACCCTATTAAAATCACTGGCATAAGCTCTCCAAATCTTCAAAAAATGTAGGATAAGAAGTATTGATGGCTTCTGCTCCTTCTAAAATCATAGGCTGAGCGTCTGTTACAAGTAGGCTGGCAATGGCTGTCATCATCCCAATTCGATGATCTCCTTGTGCATCAATACTTGCTGGATGTAAGGAAGTTTTTCCTTCAATAATCATTCCATCATCAGTAGGTGTAACATCAGCTCCCATACTGTTTAGAACATCTGCCACTACTGTGATACGGTCTGTTTCCTTCACTCGCAACTCTTCCGCATCAGCTATAAGAGTTTCCCCCTCTGCCTGAGTAGCAAGTAAGGCAATGATGGGTAATTCATCAATCAGTCGTGGAATTAAATCACCTGAGATAGCCGTTCCCTTGAGTTCTGATGTTGCAACGGTCAATGTTGCTGATTTGGCAATATTATCTATTTCTGTCATCTCCACCTTGCCACCCATGGCTTTAATGACCTCTAAAATCCCTGTCCGTGTTTCATTGATTCCTACATTTTCGAGAA
>WREM01000040.1 GCA_009779335.1 Streptococcaceae bacterium
AAATAAAATTGAAAGTCGCAAAAAAATCGAAATTATTTTCGATTTTTTTGATAGTTTTCAAATTGCTCCTTGATTGTATTTTCTTTAATCAAAGTCAACTTCTGCTTGCGTGATAACTTGTGCTTAAACCACCACTCACATTTCATGGCAAGTTTTTTGTCATCAAATGCAACAGAAGCCAATAATTCAACTGGCAGTCTTGCCCGGGTATATTTGGCACCTAGTCCCGAATTATGGATTTTAAGACGAGCAGATAAATCATCAGTATAACCACAATAAAGCGTATCATCAGGACAAATCAAGACATAAGTGAAGTAGGATTTAGACATATAGATATTGTAACATTTTTCAATAAACATATAAATTTTCAACGAACTGAAAATTTATGAGATAATAAGCTTATACTTTCAGTGAGGTGAAAAAAGGAAAAAGAAAAAGAATTGTTAAAATATATGATATAATATTTTTATAGAAATAAGATATGCAACAAAAACAAGGTGCATCCAACACCTTGCGTGTCTTAGTTCTCTATGGTGAAGCTGACGTTAGCCTAGGCTAGCGTTTTTCTTTATAATCTTGTATAGATCAATAGCAATTAAGATAATCTTCAGAGCTATTTGAACCATTTCCAAGTTCACAAAGATGACTTTCCATAGAGAAGTGGAGTATTTTCATATCAAGCACCTCCCAGAGTCTAGAATGTGTCGGAGTGCTGTCATAGAAAACATAAGACACAGAGCAAATTGATGTTATTTATTTGCTCTTATCTATTAATACGTAAAAAATTTCAAAAGTAGCAAAAATAATTCAATTTTTTCATCAGACATTCTATATTTTTGATATAATCAGTATAGATTTTAACAGTAAAGGAAAAATTATGCCACAAGATAAAATAGTCATTCATGGTGCGAGGGCACATAATCTTAAGAATATTGATGTGACCATTCCACGTGATAAGTTAGTTGTTGTAACAGGTGTATCAGGTTCTGGGAAGTCCTCTCTTGCATTTGAAACGCTGTATGCTGAGGGACAACGTCGCTATGTAGAGTCACTTTCTGCCTATGCTCGTCAGTTCTTAGGGAATATGGATAAACCTGATGTGGACAGTATTGATGGTCTTTCCCCTGCTATCTCCATTGATCAAAAAACAACCTCTAAAAACCCACGGTCAACAGTAGGTACAGTAACAGAAATCAATGATTATCTGCGTCTTTTGTATGCTCGTGTGGGGACACCCTTTTGTATCAATGGGCATGGAGAGATTTCTGCTCAATCTGTAGAGGAGATTGTAGAGCAAATTCTCCAACTCCCTGAGAAGACCCGTCTGCAAATCCTTGCTCCCATCGTGCGTGGGAAGAAAGGTCAACACGCTAAGATTTTTGAACGTATTCAAAAAGATGGGTATGTGCGTGTGCGTGTAAATGGAGAGGTTCTTGATGTAGGAGAAGTGCCTGAACTAGACAAAAACAAAAAACACAACATTGAAGTCGTCATTGATCGTATCGTAGTTAAGGATGGGATTCGTTCTCGTCTCTTTGATTCTGTAGAATCCGCTCTTCATCAAGCAGAGGGCTATGTTATTGTAGATAAGATGGATGGAGAAGAACTGCTTTTCAGTGAGTTCTATGCTTGTCCCATCTGTAATTTTACTGTGCCTGAGCTAGAACCTCGCCTCTTTTCGTTCAATGCTCCGTTTGGATCGTGTGCAGAATGTGATGGTTTAGGGATGAAGATGGAAGTAGATGAGGACTTGGTTGTTCCTGACACATCTAAGACCTTGCGTGAAGGTGCCATTACTCAATGGTACAGTGGGACTTCGACCTATTACCCTTCGCTCTTAGAACAAGCCATGACACAGTTCGGCATCAGTTTAGATACCCCTTGGAAGAAGATGTCTGCTAAGGACAAAGACATTGTATTGTATGGTTCAGGAACTAAGGAATTTCATTTTTATCATGAGGGAGATTTCGGAACACGGGATAGAGACATGACTTTTGTCGGCGTTGTACCTAATCTCTGGCGTCAGTATAAGTCAGGAATGACAGAATCTTCTCGTGAAAAGGCACGTGCCTATATGACAGAACTCACATGTACGACTTGTCATGGCTTCCGTCTTAATGATCAAGCTCTTTCAGTAAAAGTGGGCAAGAAGCATATTGGAGAAATTTCTAATCTTGCCATTAGTGACGGCTTAGAATTTTTCAATAAACTCAAGCTCTCTAAACAAAATGAAACTATCGCCCGTCCTATTGTCAAAGAAATTGATGATCGTTTATCTTTCTTGAAAAATGTAGGTTTAGATTATTTGACTCTGTCTCGTGCTTCTGGGACTTTATCAGGTGGGGAAAGTCAGCGTATTCGTCTAGCCACTCAGATTGGTTCTAACTTATCAGGCGTGCTTTATATTTTAGATGAGCCGTCTATTGGACTTCATCAACGGGATAACGACCGCCTCATTGAATCTCTTCAAAAAATGCGTGATTTGGGTAATACATTGATTGTGGTAGAGCATGATGAAGATACCATGATGGCAGCTGATTGGCTCATCGATGTGGGACCCGGGGCAGGAGATTTAGGTGGAGAGATTATTGCTTCTGGAACACCTGCCCAAGTAGCTAAATCTAAAAATTCCTTGACAGGACAATATCTCTCAGGGAAGAAATCGATTCCAGTACCTAAAAAACGTCGTAAAATCAATAAAAAAGAGGCAGTTAAGGTTACAGGTGCAACTGAAAATAACCTACAAAACATCTCAGCAGAGTTTCCAAAAGGGATTATGACAGCTATAACAGGTGTGTCGGGTTCAGGGAAATCAACACTTGTCAATACGATTCTCAAAAAAGGATTGGCACAAAAGCTCAATAATAATTCTGATAAACCGGGGAAACATAAATCTCTGACAGGATTTGAAGGGATTGAGCGACTGATTGATATTGATCAAAGCCCAATCGGTCGAACACCACGTTCTAACCCAGCGACCTATACATCTGTCTTTGATGATATTCGTGATTTATTAGCCAACACCAATGAAGCCAAAATTCGTGGTTATAAAAAGGGACGTTTCTCATTTAATGTCAAAGGTGGACGTTGTGAAGCCTGTACGGGAGATGGAATCATCAAGATTGAGATGCACTTCTTGCCTGATGTTTATGTCCCTTGTGAGATTTGTCATGGGAAGCGTTATAACTCTGAGACTTTAGAAGTTCATTATAAAGGAAAAAATATCTCAGATATTCTCAATATGCGTGTAACGGATGCTTTGGAATTCTTCAAGCATATTCCAAAAATAGAACGTAAATTACAGACCATTGTCGATGTAGGTTTGGGTTATGTGACCTTAGGACAACCAGCAACAACACTGTCAGGTGGGGAAGCTCAACGTATGAAGCTGGCTTCTGAGCTTCAAAAACGTTCAACGGGTAAATCTTTCTATATCTTGGATGAGCCTACCACTGGACTTCATACAGAGGATATTGCCACTTTGATTAAGGTGCTTAATCGCTTGGTTAATCAAGGTAATACCATTGTTGTCATCGAGCATAATCTGGATGTCATCAAGATGGCAGATTACATCATTGACTTAGGACCTGAAGGAGGTGCAGGTGGAGGGACTATTCTCGCCAAAGGAACACCTGAAGAAGTCGCAAAAGTTAAAGCATCCTATACAGGTCATTACTTAAAAGAAAAGCTTGCAAAATAGATAATGACAAGAGCTGAAGGTTTATTTTTGATTGAAATAAGCCTTTTTTTATGTTAAAATCAATAGGACAAGCTATAAGAATATAGCGTGATTAAGGAGAATAATATGCCATCAGCAAATGAACTAAAAGCAGGAATGACTTTCTTGAATGGAGATAAATTACTTCGTGTTGTAGAAGCAAGCCATCATAAACCAGGTAAAGGAAATACCATCATGCGTATGAAATTACGTGATGTGCGTACTGGGTCAACATTTGATGATACTTATCGCCCAGATGAAAAATTTGAACAAGCGATGATTGAGACGATAAATGCTCAATATCTCTATCAAATGGATGATACAGCCTTTTTCATGAATAATGAAACTTATGATCAATACGAAATTCCAGTCGAACAAGTAAAAAACGAATTGCTCTATGTTTTGGAAAATACAGATGTAAAAATTCAATTTTATGGAACAGAAGTCATTGGAATCCAGCTCCCAACGACAGTTGTGCTTGAAGTTACAGAAACTCAACCCTCTATCAAAGGTGCAACTGTATCAGGTTCAGGAAAACCTGCAATAATGGAGACGGGTCTTACTGTCAATGTACCAGATTTTATCGAAGTAGGAACTAAGCTTGAAATCAACACACAATCTGGAGAATATATTAAACGTGCCTAGTTACAAGAGTATAAGTGAATACCTATGTATCTGCTTATGCTAGGGAAATTGATAGAACAATTTTCTAGTTGTTCTATCTAGGCAAAATTTCCAAAGCTATTGTTTGGAAATTTTATCGTCATAAAAAGGAATGGAGAATATCATGGCAGAAAACATTGTACAAATGGAAGATTTGGGAGAAATCATCGTTGCTCCTGAAGTGATTGAAGTAATCATTGGCATCAATACAGCCAAGGTTGATGGAGTATATGCTCTTCGTAATAAACGTTTGGTTGATGTGCTTGGGAAAAAGAGCGAAGGACGTGGGGTTTATCTTGAAGTCAAGGATTCAGAATTGATCGCAAACATCTACGTTTATTTGACTTATGGTTCTAATGCTCCATCTGTTGCTCTTGAAATTCAAAAAACAGTCAAGGAAGCCGTTGAAAAATTCACAGAAATTACCCTTTCTGATGTTAATATTCATATCATGGGAGTTGTGGCAGAAAATTTAGAAAAACCAGAATTCGAAGAGTTATTTGACGAGGGATTCTTTGATGCCTAATACGCTCAATCAACATCAAATTCGTCGAAAGGTCATCCAAGCTTTATTTGCTTATAAGATTCAGCATGATTTATCCAGTCATCAGTTAAAGGATTTTCAAGAAGTAGCTAAAGAGATAAAGAAAGTCCTGACAGGACCTATAAAGTTCAAAGTGAACTTCAAGGATGAGCGAATCATTGTTCGTAAATTCCCTAAAAAGCTCTCTGAGCCATTAGAGAGGCTGACAGATAGTTATGATAATCTTGACATCAAAGACTTTGACCAAACAGCTCTTTCAGCTATGCTTGTGCTCATGCGAGATTTGGGAGGGCAAGCTAAGAAAATGCAAGAAGAAGAGGCAGTAGAACTCTATCAAGGCATGATTACTAATCTCAGCTATGTCAAGCTCTTCTCTATTGATTTAGAAGAAGAGCCTGTTGGTCCAAAGGTTCTGGAATTTCTAAGGGCATTACCAAAGGAAGCAAGTTCAAAAGAAGTATTAGATACCTTTAATCAAGTGTTTTCTAAGGTGCATGAAAATATTTTAGAGAAGTATTCAGAGGAATCTTTTCAATCTTTGGCTTTGCAAAGTGAACTGGATGCCTTGCTTGAGCAGGCAGAAAGTAAAAATAATACTGAAAATCAAGTCCTATTGAACAATGCAAAAAACTTTGCTCTCAATTATGAGCAAGAGACGGATGAACCTGAATATTTCACTCAACTGGTTGATGGAATTTTGAATGAACAAGAAACCATAGAAGCGACTGTTTCCAAATATCTTACAAAAGACTGGGCTTATGAACGTCTGACAATCATTGAAAAATGCCTACTCAGCTTAGGGGTCTATGAAATCACACACACAGAGACACCTGACAAGGTTGCAATCAATGAAGCTATCGAGCTTAGTAAAGAATTTTCAGACGACAAATCACGAAAATTCATCAATGGAATCTTGACACAACTCATCAAAAAATAAAGACGAAAACTCGTCTTTTTTAATTATTTCTCCTTATTTTTGTTAAAATAAGAAGAGTAGAAATAATAAGGAATAAAATATGGCAAAATTAAACAAAAATGATCAGCTTAAAGAAATGGCACAATTAGAAAGTGCGAAGCTTTTTGAGCAACTCAATACAAGCTTTACAGGATTAGCCACTGAAGAAGCCCAAGTGCGTTTGGAAGAGTTTGGGTATAATGTGGTATCCAGTGCTCAAGCTGTTCCTTGGTACAGGATGTTACTCCATGCCTTGAGTAATCCTTTCATTTTTGTTTTGGCTTTTTTAGCCATTGTCAGCTTTTTAACAGGGAGTAGCGAGGGTGGATATTATATGTGCCTGATGATTACTGTATCAGCAGGTGTTTCTTTTGTTCAAGAATACAAAAGTCAACAGGCTTCTATCGCCCTTCGTGAAATGATTGAAAATACCACTAATGTCCGTCGTAATGGGGAACATTTTGAAATCCCTATGGATGAAGTAGTTCCCGGGGATATTATTGGCTTGAAGACAGGAGACATGATTCCTGCAGATGCCATATTACTTAAGAGTAAGGACTTATTCATCAATCAATCCTCATTAACAGGGGAGTCTTTTCCTGTAGAAAAGAAAACACCACAAGAAATGGACGAGGATGAACAGCCAGATTGGGAGAAATTATCAGCTGTAGATTCACCTAATATTCTCTTCATGGGGACAGATGTACTGTCTGGGACTGGAGAAATCTTGATTGTGAGGACAGGAAGTCAGACCATGTTTGGAGACATTGCAGAGAAAGCAACTGCAGTCAAGAATAAATCAGCTTTTGATATTGGTTTATCTCGTGTCAGCCGCCTGCTTTTGACCTTGGTTGCCATTATGTTCCCACTTGTTTTTGGGATCAACTGGTTAACCAAGGGTAATATGCTGGATGCCTTCTTCTTTGCTATTGCAGTTGCAGTTGGTTTGACACCTGAGATGTTACCCATGATTGTCAATACTAATTTGGCAAAAGGAGCAGTCGCTCTGTCTAAAGAGAAGGTCATTGTCAAACAGCTTTCTGCCATTCAAAATCTAGGTTCTATGGACATTCTCTGTACGGACAAAACAGGGACAATCACAGAAGATCGTGTCGTCATGATGGATTATGTCAACTCCAAGGGAGCAAAGGCAGAAGAAGTGCTCAATGCAGCCTTTATCAATTCCAACTATCAAACAGGTTGGAAAAACCTGATGGATATTGCTGTCATTGAATATTTCAAGAAGCAAGAAAAAACACTTCCTTCAGAAGACATTATCAAAGTGGATGAAATTCCGTTTGATTTCAGCCGTCGTCTACTTTCAGTTGTTGTGGAAATGGAAGGAAAAATCCTCCAAGTGACAAAGGGTGCGGTAGAAGAGATGCAAGACATCTGTACGCACGTCATGGAAGATGGGGAGCGTGTTCCCATCACAGCCGAGAAAATCGAAGCCATGAGAGCAGTCAATTATGAAATGAATCAAAAAGGAATGCGTGTGCTCACTGTTGCACAGAAAGAATTGACAGAAGAGGAACTAGAGGATTTTGATAAAGAAGATGAGAAGGATTTGACACTCATTGGATTTATTGGTTTCCTAGATCCTGCCAAAGAATCAGCCAAAATAGCCATTGAGAACCTGCATAACTATGGGGTGAGTGTCAAGGTTTTAACAGGAGATAATGCCATCGTTGCACAGAAAGTCTGTGAAGATGTAGGAATTGATGCGGAAGAGTATCTCTTAGGGACAGACATTGATGAAATGGCAGACGATGAGTTGTTCATCGCAGCTAATCAAATTAATCTCTTTGCCAAGCTAAATCCTATGCAAAAAGCCCGTATCATCGAATTATTACGAAAAGTGCATACTGTAGGATTTATGGGAGATGGAATC
>WREM01000041.1 GCA_009779335.1 Streptococcaceae bacterium
CACATATATTTTCTGTGACGTTGTACCTGAAGCTGTACCATAAGTAATCAATGTACGACTATCCATCACTTTATCAGAACCATCAGCATTGATTTTGACAATTTTTATGTTGAGTGGTCCTGACGTAGCAGTCTGCCAGTCAATGCGATTGGCTGCTGTAGATAGGTCAAATTGCTGAGAAAGTTGTTCGCCTTCTTTGAGCATGACATCATTATAAGTATAACCAAAATCATTCGTTGGATGTGCCTGAGTATTGACAATGATCTTTTGAGAAGATTGAGATTGCATGACTGTCCCCATAAGCCCAAGGGATATTACTGCCAGAAGAGGGAGTGCAATCTTCAATATTTTCTTACTCTTGTCCGATACCTTAAACTCTGCTGCTTTAGAGAAAATGTCTTTTGAAGACCACACTGCTGCGATGATGAGTAGAGCGAAGGTCATGAATTGATAACGGGGCTTCACTTCCCATAAGAGCGTATGAAAGAGCGTAATTCCTATAATAATCAATAGAACGAAACCATAAGATGACATGAGATCTTTCTTTTTCTTCCATAGGCTATAAACTATGGCAAAGAGAAGGACAGCAACTAGAGCTTTTGAATAGACCTGTGAGAAGATTCCGATTGCACCAATATTATGAATCAACCAACCCGGTGCATAAGACCAGTTATACGTCCAAGATGGTACAGTGTAATCTGTTCCTGTCGCAAATGTCCCACATGACCAAAGGGTAGTGAATTTCCCTAACCAGAGAGATGGGAGGTGTACACCATAATGCTGTAATCTCCATACTATTCCTGCTTTGTCTGCAGCTGCTGCTGTCGCAAATCCTGTATGATTCAATGTATAGTATCTGTCCGCACGTGTGTATTGACCTACAGAGGACAGATTAAGTCCTTCATAAATCCAATTCCAGACGGGGAATACGTAGGAGTTATGCAGATCATAATGAAGCAAATGAGCAATTCCTCTACTTGCTAAAGTAGATATAACTATCCCAACCACACAAGCAAGGAAAAACTGCAAGCAAATTTTCCAAAGCTTGCCATATTTTTTGCGTTGTGTATAGGTATAAATTCCAATGATAAATAAGGCAATGAATAGAATGACCGTATTAGGACGTGTCATATAAGCAAAAGTAAAGGTTGCTGCGACAAAAAACATTTGCAGAATGGACAATTTCCCTTTGTGATTGGCACGATCAAAGATAAGAACGAGAAAGACAAGTGAAAGCATAGCAATCCCATCCGAATAGCCTACATTGACTAAAAAGCTGTAAGATGACGGCAATATCAATATGACTAGAGTAGCCAGCTCTGCAAATTCTTTTTTCTTATTCCATAAAAACTTGACTGTAACTCCCCACAACAATGTGTTGATAAGGATATTAAACCCATAGAATACAATAAAGTAATTGATATGAAGAAAATCTGCAATTTGCAAAAGAATCATATCGAGTCCGACAAGTGGGACTAGATTAGGGTATTGCTGTATCCATAAATCCCATGTTTTATCCCCTGCTACCATACGCACTGCCTGTGCGTGAATATGCCACGGATCCCCAAAAACTTGAACGTGCATGGTACTTTGAACCAAAATCTGAAGAGCTATAAAAAGAACAAAAGCGATAAGAATCAAAACCTTCATTCTTGTCGCTGTCATTTCTTCTAACTTGCGATAAATCCATCGCAGACCAAAGAAAAACCCTACAGCCAGTATGACAACTGAAAGTGGCTCAACAAAACCTACATCAGTAAAAGGCTCAAGGAGCATAAAAAGGAATGCCCCTGAAAAGAGCACCAATAATACATTTCCTAAAGCTTTATTCAGAAACTGCATGATTGTTTTCCTTTGTTTTTTTACTTGTAATATCCATCAGTCCCTTGCTTGCAAGCATGAGAATAATGGGTGAAAAATTATATAAATACCTGGAATTTGCTTCCCAAATTAGTAGAAATACTGTCAAACCAAACATAGAGAGAGCTGGAATGAACCAATCTGATTTCCAATTTTTTGGTCGAAAGACATGTTTTCCTAATTGCCAGAACATGAGGGGAGCTATAGCCATCCAATATAGGATCTGTGCTCCTTTTACCAAGAGCCAGCCCGTGATATTTCCTTCATTGCTATTAAATGCTGTCCAGTCAAAATACCTGAAGACAAAGGGATTGGAATGACGATAAGTATAAAAGAAATCACTCATATCTCCATTTACCCATGTATATGAAATCTTACGCCAGAGTTGCTTCCCAATTCCTAGAGGTCCCATTTCTTTCAAGTTCTTAATAAGAAGGGCTTTGTCTGCTTCTGCTTTTGAAGCTTTATCTGAAAATGATAGAGAATATTCTAAAATCTGAGGATTGAACCCCCCATATTGATTGATTGGAGACATAGACATAGTAATCCAATGCATCATAGGGAGATTATAGCGTTTATTGGCTTGTGCGGTAAATGCAGGATCTTGAGCGATTATTGCCTTCACACCTGTTTGTACGCCAAAGAATAGTATAGCAGAAATTGGAAGAAAAAGCACTACTTTTCTCCATTTTTTGTTGATTATTAGAAAAACGAACAAAGCAATCATAGGAAAGACCACCGTTGGCTTGATGGCAAATCCAGTAAATACAGTGATACTTGCCAAAACCCACCATAAGATAGACTTTGTTCTTGTCTCAGATTTGACAGCATAAATCATAAAGAGTAGTCCAAGCATGACAAACGGAATTGAAGCTGTGTCTGTATAAAACTCTGCACCATAGATGTAAAAAGGAACAAAACCAAATGCAATCAGATTAAAGAGCAAAGCTGTCTTTAATGAGGCAATTTTTTTGACAATGAGAGAGCCTGAAAGAACTGATAAAGTAGTCAATACTGCTGATAAAGTAGTAAGTACAAGAACTCTAGCTTGATCATTTCTAAAAGGTGATAAGAGGGCATTGACAATAATTCCAAAGAACTGATTATTGGGATAACGCAAGAAATAATCCAATTCATTATAGGTCATTGGCAAATGACTGAAACTATTTCCTTGTAATGTCACAGCATTTCTAAATACAACGAAATAATCCCAATCATGTGCTGAATCTGGCACATGCACCATAAAGAAAAAAGGAACAAGTAGTAAAGCCACACAAAGTATAGCTAAACTCCAACCATAATATTTTTTTATCTTAGCATCATCGTATTTTTCCGAATGATTGATCTTTCTAATCAAACGATAAATCAGCACCATATAGCCAGCTGTTATCAAGAATATCAGATTTCCTAAAATATAGGATGTAATATATTTTTCCGTCCACTGTGGTGTCTGAGAGATGACATACGCATTGAATCCAAGAAAAATAAGGCAAAAAAGAATCAACCAGAGAATTTTATGATGTTTTTTTAGATTTTGTATGATTGTATTCAACATGATTTTCCTCTAAAATTTCTTTTAATAGCTGATTTGACTTTCCGAATACCATATAATGATATTGTTTTCCTGCGAATATAAATTCAAAACTAAATTTATTTAATTTGACTGATGTCATATATCTCAGATCAATCTTACTCAAACCAAATCTGAAATCTTTACTCAAGAAAAGATGATTCTCTGAAGTAAAGAAACGACGCTGACGAATTAAGAAAAAGAGCGTGATGATACTTATCACAAACAAAACAGACAGAAATGTGTTCCATTGAAGGGCATTTTCATAATAAATGGTTCGCTGAAAAGCGACTAAAATCAACCACCAAATCCAAGCAATTTTGTACAAAGGTGTCAATGGTTGGATATATCCTGATTGCATGAGAGAGCCTTTCTATTTTTTGGATGGCACTGGAGGGAGGAGTTCTTTTTCATCCTTTGAGTTTGCTTCGGGTGCGTTAGTCTGATACTGATTAATCGTTGATATTCCTTGATGCTCTGACAATAGAGATGTTGACTTGGCCTTAAGAGTATCTTCTTCATCTTTCAGACGTGCTTCTGTTGCAGTCTCCGTATAATTATATTCTCCTGATTTTATAGGGGTAAATCCTTGTGGTGTATAGAAACGTAGCAAGTTCTCTGTATTCATCAGATCAGACATGGCAAGTAATTGGTCCACTTTTGCCTTGATGGATTGAATGTATTTCTCTTGCTCTGCATTAGGTGTGATGATTTGTTCTGTTTTTGTATCGTAATAAACATTATTGGTACGACTTGGTGCAGTAATTGTCGGTGTGACAAATCCACCATTTCTAAGTGCGATAAATTGCTGACGATGATCTGCAAATATATCCTGACCAAACTGCATATAGTTCTTTGTATCAACGCCTAACAAATGTTCAATGGTTGGCATGACATCAATTTCACCCGCATACTCATCAGAAATATACCCATCTGTGTGCCCGGGAATATTAATCATGAAAGGTACCCGTTGCATCATGGTATTGTCATAATCTGTGAAATTATTAGGGTCATATCCTACATAAGGAGCAAATACTTTTGTATCTGAACCTGATATTCCATAATGATCTCCATATAGGACGATGATTGAACGGTCATACAAACCTGATTTTTTCAGATAGTTATAAAATTCTTGTACCGACTGATCCAAGTAATGAGCAGTTACAAAGTAGTTATCAACCACATAGTTCCCTGAACTAACTGTTGAGAAATTAGGATCCATGTCTTCTTTATCAATCGTGTATGGTGTATGATTAGAAACAGTTAAATACTTGGCATAAAAAGGTTGTTGGAGTTGTTCCAACCAAGGCACAGAATCATTGAAGAGAAGCTTATCCTTTATGCCCCATTCCGTACCACGAGTGCCAGACATGTCCCAATAAGACTGGTCAAAGAAATTTTGATAGCCCATTTGACGATAGGTATTATTACGATTATAGAATGAACCTACATTTCCATGAAATACAGCTGAAGAATAACCTGCCTGCTGGTTAAGAATGGCTGGCATAGCTTGGAAAGTCTGTGATGACCCTAAGCTTGAGAAGAGAGAACCTGATGAAAGCCCAAACGTAGAAGTTTCAAGCATGTTTTCTGCATCTGATGTTTTTCCTTGTCCCACTTGATTAAAGAAATTAGAGAAAGCATAAGTCGAGTCAGAATGATAGAGAGAATTCAAAAATGGTGTAACAACGTGTTCTTTTCCATCTGCTCCCTTAATAGACAAATCAATCATGTCCTGCTGTAAGGATTCTAAATGAATTTCAATGACATTACGATTCTTTGCAATCCCATACATCTTCACATTAGGTGCAAGGTAGCGATCGCCTTGTATATATTTCTCAACCTTTGTGAAATCTGTCTTCGTTGCAACTTCACGAGATTTATTTGATAGGTGGGTATAATAACCATTTGTAGCAAGCCATGGTCCTAACCCCAAATATCTGACCACATACGTGTCATCGTATTGTGCCTGACGGGAAACCAGTTGATGTTCCGTATAGTCTGCCCACCAAAAGTTCAAAGCAAAAAGAAGAACTGAAAAAGAGAAAATTTGAACCGCTCGAATCTTTGTTGGACCTTCTTCTTCCACATTTATCTTTTTGAAGATAATGAGAAGTGCAAATACGATAATATCTATCCAATAGATAATATCAACGATACTAGAAGCAATGGATGAAATTGCAAAGCCTTTCCCGACCATACCAGCCCCACCGACTAAAGTATTGATGGTTAAATAATCTGTAAATTCACGATAATAAAGTACATTCGCATAGACTAATAAACTTCCTAAAAAAGTAAAAATAAGAAGTCCTATATAAAAATATTTTTTCCGTTTGATAAAAAGTGAAAGTGTAAGAAAAATCGCTGTAAAGCCAATCGGATTAATAATCATAATAATATAATCCGATACTGTGACACAGTGGAGAGCATGAAAGACAAGGAAATAGGCAATCATTGTCTTTAACCAAATGAAAAATATGGCTGTAGATACTAGACCTATGCGTGTATTAATGAATTTCCATACCTTTTTCATGCTTTATTCTTTCTCTCTTATTTGTTTATTCTGCTTTTTATCACTCTTTTTATATTAGCTTTTATTTCTTAATTTTATCATAATCAGCATGGAGCTTGATTATGATACGCAACTCAAAATTTTATTTTTCGTTTTCTAATCTTACAGAAATCATTTTACTTACTCCTGCATCTGCCATAGTTACTCCGTACATGGCACCGGCAGAAGCCATTGTTCCACGACGGTGTGTAACCACGATAAATTGATTAGAGTTATCAAAGTGCTTCATATAATCCCCGAAACGCTTGACATTGGCTTCATCTAGGGCTGCCTCAACTTCATCAAGTACGACAAACGGCACTGTCCGCACACGAAGAATGGCAAAGATTAGAGCCAAGGCTGTGAGTGCCTTCTCTCCACCTGACATAAGATTGAGTGAAGCCAGCTTCTTCCCGGGAGGTTGAACATTAATCTCAACTCCTGCTTCAAGCAGATTATCACTGGTCAGTTCAAGCTCCGCTGTCCCTCCAGAAAACATTTGAGTAAATGTTGTTCTAAAGGAGTTTTTAATTTGTTCAAATGTAGATTTGAAACGGACTTCCACTTCTTCATTCATCTCACCAATAGTGGTGAGGAGCATATCTTTCGCTTCAAGCAAGTCCTCTTTCTGACCACTTAAAAATTCATAGCGTTCATTCACTTCGCCAAACTGAGTAATGGCTTCAATATTGACAGGCCCTAACGCTCGAATCTGACGCTCTATTTGACGTAATCCGTCTTCGGCTTGAGCAAGAGACTCTAAGTCATCTGCTTTACTTTCTGCCTCATCAAAACTCATTTCATAGTCAGAAGTCAATCTTTGTTGCTTACTGTGCAATACTTTCTCTGATTGCTCTATTGCAAATTCTAGGCGAGTTTTTTTATTGTATAGTTCTTGGTTCTCTTTAATGAAATCCTGATTACTTTCTTCTAATTCTTCTAATTGAGCAACTAAGTCATCACGTTCAAAACGCTGAGACACAAGTTTCACATTGAAGGCTTGGAGTTTTTCTTCCACTTCCTTCAGTTGTAGGACAAGCTGTTCACGCTCTGAACTACTGATGGATGAATCAGAAAGATTTTTAATTTTTTCTTGCTCTTCTTCTAAATTTTCATTATCTGCAAGAAGACGTTTCATCTCAGATTGACTGAATCCAATTTGAGCATTGACTTGCGAAAGTTGCACGTTAAGATCAATAAGCTCTTGATTTTTTTCCTCTTTGAGCTGATTAAAGGAATGACTACTCGTTCTAATCTCTTCTAGGTGTTGATCGAGTTTATCTTTTTCAGAAATAATCTCTTCTAATTGAATTTTGATTTCCTGATTTTTTTCAGATAAAAATTGTAAATTATCGGATTGAGCATTCCCATTTAATGCAAGGAACTCTTCAAGTTCTTTTTGATTTTCCTTCAGTTGTTGGATTTTAACCGTCAATCCATTTTCTTCAAAGCGTTTTTCTTCCCCAGCAGTTTTCAGATTTTCAAGTGCTTGGTTTATTGTTTCATGCTGTTGAGCCAATTTCTTCACTGAGTTTTCGGTTTCTTTCAGCTTGCTTTCAAGTTGAGCGATTTCTTTTTGAAGGTTTTCGATTTCTGACTGAGTAAACGTGGTACTGTTTCGCTTTCCTGCTCCTCCAGAATAATATC
>WREM01000042.1 GCA_009779335.1 Streptococcaceae bacterium
CAGTTCAAATAAATTGGCAGATGCACTGGCTAAGGAAGCCAATGTAAAGGTCATAGGGTTAAATACTATGGAAATAGCAACCAATCAAGATTTGTCAGAAGAGTCTAATTATCTGACTGATTTGCAATCAAACTTAAAAATATTAGAAAGCACACTTAACCAATAATGCGATATATCGATGTAAAACACATTAATTTTCAATATGATTCAGATCCTGTCCTCGAAAACATCAGCTTTCATGTAGATTCAGGAGAATTTGTAACTTTAACTGGAGAGAATGGAGCAGCAAAATCTACTCTTGTTAAAGTGAGTTTAGGTATCCTAAAAGCAAAATCAGGAACTGTAGAAATTTCTAAAAAGAATGTAAATGGTAAACCTTTAAGAATTGCTTATGTTCCACAACAAATTTCTAGCTTTAATGCGGGATTTCCATCAACGGTCGAAGAGTTTGTGCGTTCAGGACGTTATCCCCGACAAGGCTGGTTTCGTAAGTTGCAAAAGCATGACCAAGAGCATATTGAGATTGCCTTAGAAGCAGTAAGTATGACTGGTTTTCGGCATAAACGAATAGGAGAACTCTCAGGAGGACAGAAACAACGGGTTATTTTGGCACGTACTTTTGCATCAGATCCGGATTTATTTGTCCTTGATGAACCAACAGTGGGAATGGACGATGCAACAACAGCAGGGTTTTACGAATTGATGGCACACAGTGCTCATAAACATGGTAAGTCCGTACTCATGATTACGCATGATCCAGAAGATTTGAAAAAATATACAGATAGAAATGTTCATTTGGCTAAAGATAAGGAAGGGAAATTTGCTTGCTTTGATTTACATTCCAATGAACCAAAAAAAGAGGAGGGTCATAATCATGTTTGATGTATTCTCTTATGGTTTTATGCAACATGCTTTTCTGGCAGCTACAGCTATTTCTTTATTTGCTCCTTTATTAGGTGTTTTCCTAGTCTTGCGTCGTCAATCTCTTTTATCTGATACGCTTTCTCATGTGTCATTGGCTGGTGTGGCTTTTGGTGTGTTATTTAGCCTTAATCCTACATGGACAACGCTTGTTGTTGTTGTTTTGGCCTCTGTTTTCATGGAATATTTGCGAAAAGTTTACAAGAACTATATGGAAGTTTCGACAGCTATCCTTATGTCTGCAGGATTGGCTCTAGCTCTATTCATCATGAATAGCTCTACTTCTACAAGTGGTGTAACATTGGATCAATATCTCTTTGGGTCAATTTTAGCCATTACAGATTTACAAGTCATTATGCTTTTTAGTATTGCCTTTCTGGTGCTGATAGGGTTTGTCTTCTTCATGCGTCCTTTGTATGTCATGACTTTTGATGAGGATACAGCATTGGTTGATGGATTGCCTGTGCGTGCCATGTCAACTCTCTTCAATATAGTGACGGGTCTTGCAGTTGCACTCATGATTCCTGCTTGTGGAGCTTTGCTTGTTTCTGCGATTATGATTTTGCCTGCCAGTATTGCCATGTTGCTGGGGAAATCATTCAAAAAAGTACTGATTTTCTCAGTACTGATTGGATTTGTTGGTATGAATGTTGGGCTCTTTATTTCTTATTACTTTAATGTCCCAGCAAGTTCTGCCATTGTATTGATTTTTGTAGGATTTTTCCTACTTACATCCATCGGTAAACGATTGACTCGAGGCTGACAGATGTATTTCTTTATTTGTAAATGGATGGATGAAATTAATTTTTTCAGCATGAAGCATGAGTCGCTGATTTGCTGATGAGTGAGAATTATAGAGAGGATCACCAATGATAGGATGTCCTGACCAAGACAAATGGACACGGATTTGATGGGTGCGTCCTGTCTCCAGATTGCATTGCACCAAGCTCAAGCTCTGCGAAGAGTTTTTTTCTTCAAGAACTTTGATGTGAGTCAGGGCAGATTGTCCAGTGGATGTAGTCATACGCTTAGTCTTGTCATGTCTATCTCTGGCAATAGGTTGATTGATGGTAATGTTTTTCTGATTGAAGTGATTTTCTACAAGTGCCAAGTATTGTCTCTGAATAAGCTTTTGGCTGAGCATTTGATTAAGAATAGGTAAGACGAAATGATTTTTGGCGAATAAAACAAGACCAGAAGTGTCCTTATCTAGGCGGTGAACCACATAAACAGGTTGTTTAATAGCTGTTGCCACATGATTTTGAAGAGTGACTTCATTTTCATTGTTGGGATGGGTTTTCATCCCTTCAGGTTTATTGACAATGATGAGATGTTCGTCTTGATAAATGACATCAACTAAATGAGGATTTCCTGCAGATAATTGATGATGAGTAGGAAAATCTTCTTCATCAAAAATTAAGTTAATGGTATCTGTTGCCCTAACCTGCTCTTTCCAAGTTAATTGATTGTTATGATTTAACCAGATGTTTTTCTTCATACGCAAAAAATGTCTTTGCTTGCGTGGAACAAGCCAAGTTTTTTCTAAAAGGCATTCTATAGTCTGACTTTTGAAATTTTTTGGTAAAATAAAGTTAAATTCCATAGCCATATTGTAACACAAAGGTATTTTTGATAAAATGAATGAAATAAAATTTGCAAGAAAGGAGAAACGATGAGCCAGCAAGATAATTTTAGACGTGTTCAAAAAAAAGATAGGCAAACTCCCTCTCCAAAAAGAGTACTTATAAAACCCAATTCAAGACTTGGGAAGTTTTTGAATCATCCCATCATGCAAGCTTTAAGAAAAATATATGAACAGATACGTTTATGGTTGCGTCCAGTTAAGAGGTATTGGCGAAAATATAGCTTAACTCGTATTTTCTTGATTTTTGTGCTTTTATTTGTCATTATCACAGGTTCATATCTTTTTTATCTGGCAAAAACAGCGAATGTTTCCATTTTGCAGCAATCAATCAGTGCTCAAACACAAATCATTGATGCCAATGGCAATCAAGCGGGAGTGCTTTATGGGAATAAAGGAACAGCGGTTACTTATGATCAAATTTCTGATAATGTAAAAAATGCTGTCATTGCAACTGAAGACAGAACTTTTTACAGTAATCATGGAATAAATTTGAGTCGTTTCTTACTTGCAACAGTTACGGCAGGGCATTTTGGTGGAGGTTCTACCATTACTCAGCAACTGGCAAAAAATGCTTATTTGACACAGGCTCAAACTGCTGACCGTAAGGCAAAAGAATTCTTCCTTGCTCTTGAAATTAATAAGCACTACAGTAAAAATGAAATTTTGACCATGTACTTGAATAATTCCTATTTTGGAAATGGTGTATGGGGGATTGAAGATGCCAGCCATAAGTATTTTGGAGTATCTGCAAAGGATTTGACAGTAGATGAAGCAGCAACTCTGGCAGGGATGCTCAAAGGACCAGAAATCTATAACCCCTTATACGAAAACAGTCAATTTGCGACACCTCGTCGGGATACAGTCTTGCAAAATATGGTCAATGCAGGATATCTCAAGCAAGCACAGGCGGATCAATATGCCAAAGTGAATATGCAGACGGAGCTTAAGGATACTTATACTAATCAAACAGATACTTACAAATATCCAAGCTATTTTAATGCGGTTGTGTCAGAGGCTGAGCGGGAATATGGACTAAGTCTGCAAGACATTATGAACAATGGCTACAAAATCTATACAGGACTTAATCCATCTATGCAACAAGGGATGCAAGATACCTATAATCAACCAGCACTGTTTCCACAAGCACCAGATGGAACTTTGGCACAATCAGGTTCAGTTGCAATCAATCCTAAAACAGGTGCGGTAGAAGCTCTCGTAGGAAATGTCAGCAACAGCAATTATAATAGTTTTTTAGATTTTAACTACGCCACACAATCTCAACGGTCAACAGGTTCAACCATCAAACCGCTCATTGCTTATACACCCGCAATAGAGGCAGGGTGGTCAATGGATAAAGTTCTTCATGACCAAGCCACAAATTATAATGGTTGGCAACCTACAGATGCAGACGGTCAATGGCACGGGGATATGCCACTTTATCAAGCTCTAGCTAATTCTTATAATATACCTGCTATTAACACCTATCAGGAGATTACGCCTCAAGTAGGGAACGCCAAAGGGCGTCAATTTGGCCTCAATCTGACAGATAAAAATAATATTTTACCTACAGTATTAGGGTCAGGAGTAGAGACTAATCCTTGGCAGATGGCACAAGCTTACTCTGCCTTTGCAAATAATGGGGTCATGAATACTGCACACTTAATCACTAAGATTGATAATGCGGCAGGGCAGAATATCGCTACAGCTAAAGTACAATCCACACAGGTAATGAGTCAGCAAACTAGCGACACCATGACATCAATCATGCAAGGGACGTTCACGAATGGTTCAGCATGGAATGCTGCACCCTATTCATACGTCATGGCAGGGAAGACAGGAACAAATGAAAGTACAGACCAATGGGTCATTGGATATACGCCTGATATTACCATTGCCCTTTGGGTAGGTTTCCCAACTGAAAAAGATGGTCAACTTCAGGGGACATCAGAAGGACAGACTTCTGTAATCTTCCGTCAGGAAGCAAGCAGTATATTACCGTTTACTCCGGGGACGCAGTTTAGTTCTCAAAATGCCTATGTATCACATGGAATTGGTCCGATTTACCCTGCATGGACTGAGCAACGTCAAATACAAGATAATCTGGTCGCACAACTTCAATCACAAAATAGTACAACAGGAAATACTCCTGCACAAAGTACAGCTCCAAGCTCATCAAGTTCAGCACAGTCTGGAGGATTTGATGTAGGTAAAATCATCAGTAATATTCAGGATACGGCCAAAAAGACATGGAATAGTTTATTTGGAAATTAACAGAGGTGAGAATCTGTTACTCAGTGTTCTCATGTGTGAAATTAAATAAAAAATAGTATAAAATAAAAATAATCAATAAGAAAAGAGCGACAAACAACAAATGAAAAGATATGTATCAGGGTTAAATGGACTGCGTACGCTTGCGGTCTTAGGTGTAATCCTTTATCATTTATATCCTAATGTTGTCCAAGGAGGGTTCCTTGGAGTTGTTTTATTTTTTGTGCTCTCAGGTTATTTGGTTACAGACTCTTTACTTGTCCAATATGATCAGACTCAACATTTAGATGTTTTAGGATTTTGGAAAAAACGTGTTAAGCGTCTGTATCCTTTGATGCTTACAGTATTTTTAGTAGTGAGTCCCTATCTCTTTTTCTTTCAGAACACGCTTCGTCAAGGTTTAAAAGATAATTTTATTTCCAGTATATTTTTAGTGCAGAACTGGTGGCAAATTCAGCAAGGTTCTTCGTACTTTGCCAATGCAGCAGGAGAATCACCCTTCAAGCATCTCTATTATCTCTCAATCGAAGGACAGTTTTTTCTTATTTGGCCTTTGGTTCTATTTCTTCTTGTAAGATTTGTGCGAAACAAGGGACAAAAATTCCTAATTATTAATCTATTTGTTTTAGTATCAGTTGTTTTGATGATGGTATTTTATCAACCGGGAACTGATCCTACTCGTGTTTATTATGGAACGGATACTCGTGTTTTCAGTTTGTTGATGGGTGCAGGGCTTGCTGTCATTTGGCCGTTACAAGGGTTATCACAAAAAATAAGTCAAAGAGGAAAGCAACTGGGACAAAGAATTTTCATAGGTATTCTTGCCCTTTTAGTCATTTTTTATTTTATTCTTCCTGCTCAAAGCTCGATCACTTATTATGGCGGACTTTGGTTTGCTAGTCTTTTATCGATGATTGCCATTGCTTTCATTGTTCACCCTACTTTGGGTATTAATGAATGGTTATCTAATAAAATTTTTGATTACATTGGTTCACGAGCATACGGTATTTATCTTTGGCAACTTCCTGTTTTTGCACTTACTGCAGCAAAATTAACACGAGCAACAAGTTGGTACAATGTCATTTGGGAGATTGCATTAATTATTGGCTTGGCAGAACTGTCTTATCGTTTTGTTGAGCAACCTATTCAGAAATTTGATTTCTCAAATTTCTGGCAACGGATGGTTCAATATTTCAAGAAAGATGCAAAAGAAATAAGAACAATACCTCTCTATATAGGAATTATCTTTATTCTATTTTCAGGAATTCTCATTCTCGCTTCCCCTCCTTCCCCTCGTGATCAAAAAATGATAGAGGCGAAAATCCTTGCTCAACAGCAAGCTTTGCTGGCAAAGCAAAAAAATGAAGCCAATGCAAAAGCACCTGCTCCTATTAAAACGATTGCTGCAAAATATGGCATTGAACCTCGCATTGCAGATAAAGCCAGTCAATTAAAATTATTAGGTATAGGGGATTCCGTGATGATTGCAGGTTCAACAGATCTACAAGAAGTTTTCTCAAATACTAAAACATATATCGATGCAGATATAGGACGTCAAACTGATGCAGGTGCAGCAAGGTTGCAAGAACTATCAGACAAAGCGAAAAATGCAGATGTCATATTGATTGGGCTAGGAACCAATGGAGTCATTGAAGACAAGGATATTGCAACGATCATGAAGGCCTCCCAAGGCAAGCCAGTCTATTGGATTAACAATCATGTTTCTAGTCGCCCATGGCAAGACTCTAATAATGCAACATTGCAAAATGCCGCTAAAAAATATTCTAATTTGAAGATCATTGATTGGAATGATTTGGCGAAAAATCATCCAGAGTGGTTTTACAGTGATGATATCCATCCACAAGGTGAAGGAGCCATTAAATATGTACAACTGATTGTGACAAGTATGATTCCATAATGAAATTAAGAATATTGTAATTTTATAAAAAATCTGATAAAATGAGAGAAGTTATGATAAAAAAAGCAGGATTAGCTTGTACAATATGTGGCTCAAGAAATTATTCTCTGAAAGTGTCTTCGGTGACTAAGGAGAAACGTGTTGAAGTAAAGAAGTTTTGTTCACACTGTGGCAAACATACCCTACATAAAGAAACGAGATAAAAATTATGAAATTTATAAAAAGTGTTGTAGCAGAAATGAAATTGGTTACATGGCCAAACCCAAAAGAGGCATGGTATGATTTTATCATGGTAATTGAATTTACAGCGTTTTATTTGTTCTTTATCGCCATTTTTGATTGGGCGGCACAAAATGGGATTACTAACGCTGTCCGTTACTTACTTCCAATTATTCCTAAATAATGATATAATAAGAAAAAAGGAGGCGTATGCCTTTTTCTTTTGAAAAAATGGAGGAATTAAAATGGATGAAAATGAATTGACAAGTTTTGATCAGGGGTGGTTTGTTGTACAAACTTACTCAGGGTATGAAAACAAAGTTAAAGAAGATTTACTTAAGCGTGCAGAAACCTATGATATGCTCGATAAGATTTTGCGTGTAGAAATCCCTACAGAGACAATTCGTACAGAAGTAAAAGGGAAAATGAAAGATATTGAAGAAAATCTTTTCCCGGGGTATGTATTGGTTGAGATGAACATGACTGATGAAGCATGGTTCATCGTGCGTAATACGCCTAATGTTACAGGATTCGTAGGTTCTCACGGGAATCGTTCTAAACCTAC
>WREM01000043.1 GCA_009779335.1 Streptococcaceae bacterium
ATATGTTATAATAATACTAATTAAGAAATGAGAGAAAGAGGAGCTAGCAATGGGAATAATTCCAATCAATCAGGACTCTACACTAAAAGAAAAATTTTATGAAAAATTAAATGAACGCCAAATTGGTGTACGCTTTGGTAGAAAAGACCGTCTTGAATATTCTGATGACATAAAGCTCGAACAATTCAGTTATCAATGGTTACATTCGGATGCTATCAACAGCTTGGGAACATCTTCTTATACATATTCTCCTCTTCCAGTAAATACACAAATTGGTCGATTTTCTTCTATTGGCAGTGGTGTAAATGTAATGAATTCTGCACATCCCTTAGATCGATTTACAAAATCTCCTGTGACTTATCATGAAGCTTTATGGGTTCAATTTGCCTTTAAGCCTGATTATTGGGACAAGTCTCTGGCTACGGGTCTAGAGAGGGTAGCACATGAGGAAATCAACCCCGAACCAATAATAATTGGAAATGATGTATGGATAGGCGATGATGTATTGCTTAAGCGAGGTATCACTATAGGAGATGGTGCAGTGATTGGTTCACGAGCCATAGTAACAAAAGACGTCCCTCCTTATGCTATTGTAGGGGGAATGCCCGCAAAAATTATTCGTTATCAATTTTCACCAGAAATCATTGAAAAATTGCTCGCTCTACAGTGGTGGGACTATCCAATATGGAAAATGGAAGGCATTAAAGGAGATGATCCTATCGAAGTTTTTATTGAAAAAATGGAGACATTGATTGCAGAAGGTAAGATTGAGAAATGGCAACCTAATGTGATTACGGCTAATGATTTAGATCACATTTTTGAAGACTAACTAAACAAAAAACTTCCTTAAGGAAGTTTTTTATTTGTGTTCAAATCCATCGTTTGGATATTTTTTTCTGAAATTTCTCATCATCAGATAGGCAATGACAGCAAAAATAAGTGGACCTGCAAGCATGGTAGTTGCGTCTGCTACACCACCTAGACTGGATGCCGTCTGAGGTTGTAGAATAGGCTCAATCACGGTGAAGAGATTAGAGAAGCCGATAGCAAGAATAACAAGGATTGTCACTAGTTTTGCCATAAGATTAGATTTGAAAATGATAAATGGCTTTTCAATGCTGTCATTGGTTTTGAACTTATAGTAAGCAAATACAATGAAGATGTAAGGAACAGTCGCTGCAACGTTAGTCATGTTAGTCAGGATGTTAAAGAAGTTAGCCGCAGAACCTTTGTCAAACAAGGATATAATAAGGTTGATAAGGATGATGAATACCACGACAAGATACTGGGTCTTAAGGGCATTCTTTGGAATATCGTTTTCAAGATGTCCTAATTTCCCCGGCCAGAGATGTCTAGGCGTTCCTGAAATGATCTGCTTGAGTGGAGAATAGAGGAAGGTCATGAATGCTCCGGCATAAGATAGCAACAAGGTTAAACCTGCAAAACGTGAGGAAATATCAGCTAATAAATGAGTGGCAGAAGTGGACAAATGTAGGCTTTGCCCAATGGAACTTCCCAAATCACTCATGAGGACAAAGGGAAGATTCCCAAAATTAATAGAACCATTTGCAATGGCATTGAACCAGTCATGCTTATAATCAATGAAAAATCCAATGAAGAGGATACCTAGAGCATAACCTAAAACGATAATGATAGAAGAGATGACAATTCCTTTATGGAAATTTTTCTCAGGTTTGTCCGTTTGATCGACCAATCCACCGACAACTTCAACACCTGCATAGGCGAAGATGGCAAATACCATAAAGGCAATGTAAGAAGTGAGGTTATGAGGGACGACAGATGTAGGAGCAGGGGAGTTAATGAAAGCATCGGCAGTAAGAGGTGTGGCAGGGTGGAAACCTTTGAGAATAAGGACAATAGCCGCACCTAACATCAAGACGATGTTAAGAGCAATGACTGCAATTCCACCGATAGAAGTTAATTTTTGGATGGAATCAATTCCCTTGAGGGAGACAAAAGTGATAAAAGTCATCCAAAGAATAGCAAAAGCTGAAATAAGATAAATGGACATATCAGGAGTTGTTCCAAAAATTACATTTGCAATAGGGATAAGAATCTTATCAGATGTAGAAACCATCCAGATGATACCTGCAGTGTACCACATGAATGTCCCAACAAAAGCAAATGTAGGCCCCACAGAACGCACCATCCAAGAGTAAACTCCACCTTTGGCATCTTTATAAGCAGACCCAAGTTCTGTAACCATAAAGGCAAAGGGAATGAAAAAGAATAAAGCTCCAATGATATACCAAGGAATAGAAGCATAACCCATCTTAAAAAAAGCTTGAGGGATATTATTTAGCCCATAGACTGAGGTAAAAATCATAAGAGATAATGCAAGAAGGGACAATTTCCCTTTAGTTTTAGTAGAAGACATAAAAGTTCCTTTTCTATAAAATAAATTTAATAAAATGAATAATTTCACTCAAAATAAAAGTTCGAATAGCTGTGCTACTCGAACTTTTTTACGAGAATCACCAGCATAGATTTCATTTTGAGCGTACTCAAACTTGTATCTACACCGTAGTATGATACAAGTCTTATCTATGATGACGGTGATTAATGACCAATATAAGAATTGAATTGTTCATAACGATGATTCTCCTTTCATAATGTTGTTTTCATTATATTGTTTTATGTAAAAAATGTCAAGACCAAGATTTAAGACTCAGTAGAATAACTCGCTCAATTTTACAAATTATGCTAAAATAGAATTATCTTCAGGGCACCGTGAAATTCGGGACCGGCAGTGAGTCATGGCAATCATGATAAGCCTGCGAGCGAAAGCTGATGTGGTGAGATTCCACAGCCGACAGTAAATTGCACCCAATGGGAGCAAGAAGTAGTGAGAGTGGATTATTCAAGTTTTCTCGCTATAAAGTCTGGATGGGAGAAGATAAAGTCTAAGCTTTTTTTGCATTGCAAAAATTGCCTTTCATACTGTTATCAACTTCCTCGAAATTTGTCAAATATTTTTTCATTTTTGGAGGGTTTTATTATGTCAAATAATAATACACAGAAACTAACAATCATCGCTATGCTGAGTGCCATTTCATTTGTGCTTAGCTACTTTCAATTTCCCCTATTGCCAATGGTGGACTTCCTAAAGGTTGAGTTTACTGTCTTACCGATTTTAATTGGTTTGTTCATGTTTGGCTTAGGGAGTGCAATGGTTATTTTGATTATTCGCACAATCTTATGGGTCATTATTAATCCGGGCGGGGTGCCAATATACACTTATATAGGCTTACCGATGAATTTTGTTGCTGTTGCTGTCTTTGTTTTTATTCTATGGCTTTTTCTGAGAAATAGATTTAAGATCAGCCATTATATTTTAGCAACTATCGCAGGAATCTTTGCATTGACGGTCGTCATGGTATTGCTTAACTATGTCTATGCCATTCCTGTATTTTCAAAATTCGCAGGATATAACATTGCAACCATGTTCCCAGGGGGAGTGAGCAAGTATATTATTGCCGTAGCCCTCTTTAATTTGCTTCAAGGGCTTATCTATTCAGTTAGCTTCGCTCTCTTGTATTGGGCATTGCGTGGTTCAAAGGTCATTAAGTTCAAGAATCAATAAAAAACACTTATTCTAGTGTTTTTTGTTATACTATGAGAAGAGAAAAACCATGAAAGGAGATGCAAATGAAAGATGCTACTGAAATTTTAGAGCATATGAACCCTAATCAAAAGGTCAACTACGATCGTGTTTATCAACAAATGAAAAAGAGTTGGGAAGAAGAGAATCAACGCCCTTCTATTTTATTGCATTCATGTTGTGCACCCTGTTCGACTTATAGCTTGGAGTATCTCTGCCAGTCCGCAGATGTAACCATTTATTTTTCTAACTCTAACATCCATCCACGCAGTGAATACGAGCGTCGTGAGCATGTGCAAAAAGAGTTTGTAGAAGAGTTTAATGCCTGTACAGGAGAGAATGTTCAATTCCTTGCTGCTCCTTATGAACCCAATGTGTTCATGAATATGGTGAAAATCCATAATTTAGAAAATGAACCTGAGGGAGGTTCTCGTTGTGAAGCCTGCTTCTCCATGCGATTGGATATAGTGGCTGAGAAGGCTCAAGAATTGGGTTACGATTACTTCGGATCAGCGATTACCCTAAGCCCTAAGAAAAATGGACAACTCATCAATGAGATTGGACTAGACATACAGAAGATTTATTCGGTGCAATATCTCCCCTCAGACTTCAAGAAGAATAACGGATGGAAACGTTCTGTTGAGATGTGTAAGGAATATGACATTTATCGCCAATGTTATTGCGGATGTGTCTATGCAGCAAAAGAACAAGGTATTGATTTCAAACAAGTTAATCAAAATGCAAAAGAATACTTTGCTCGGATAAATATGGCCAAATAATAACCATAATAAAAAGCTCCCAAGGAGCTTTTTTAATTATTTATGGAACTTTTATTGTATGGTTTAATATAGAAATAGTATTGTTATCTATCCAATGGAATTGAAGATGAGTAATATCAATGCTATTGGTGTCATAGTCCTTATAAACAATTTTTTTATTCATAAATGGGAACCCTGATTTATTTTCAATTTCTACGGTCAGTGGACCATATCCTAGACCACCAGCATCAACAATTCTTATTCGGGCAATTTTTGTATTGTTAGGAGAAGCCACAGTGTCTAAAGTCTTGCCAGACGGAGAATTCAAAATCCAAAATAAAAAAACAGAAATGACTAATAGAATAGGGAGAGTTATAAAAAGACCGATTAAAAGTTTCTTTTTCAAAGTATTGTTCCTAACTTGCATAAGTAGAGATGATGGCTCTTAAATCATGAACTTTGGATTGTTTCACATCTGTAGAGCTTCTAATCAGTTATTTTAATTTATCTTTCTCATAGGTGTGGACTAATTCCAGCCCTTTGAAATTCTGTTGTTTTAATGCCTCATAAACAATCATGCAGGCTGTATTCGACAGATTAAGTGAGCGAACGTGTGCATCATTCATGGGGATGCGAATAGCCTTATCTGCATTTTCACGCATGAAAGCTTCTGGCAACCCCGTGTCTTCACGACCGAATAAGAAATAATGATCTTGAGCGTCATCAGAATAGTCACCCTCAGAATAAACCTGTTCAGCAAATTTACTGACCAAATAGAGTTTACCACTAACCTGTGAGATGAAATCTGTCAAATTCTTATGATAAACAATATTGACTTTGTCCCAGTAATCTAATCCCGCACGTTTAAGATTTTTGTCGGTGATTTCAAAACCAAAAGGTTCAATCAAGTGTAGAGTAGTATTGGTCGCTGCACAGGTGCGTGCGATGTTTCCCGTATTGGCATGAATACGAGGTTCAAAAAGTGCAATATGATTCATAAGATTCTCTTTCAATAAAGCTGTCGTGTCATTCACACCCCTAAAATATATAAAAATAGAATGTAAATAAAAAGCTCACCCTCTCGGAGCTAGTCAGCGAGAAGATGAGTTGAGGGACTAATTTGCTTTAATCATAACAGGTTTGATTGAAACAAATTAATTATAAGCATATTATACGCTTTCAATATTATTTTGTCAAGGATGAAGTCAGTTTGAAAATATGATATAATTCATTGAAAAAATAGAAATGAAAAGAGGACAGATAATGAAAGCAGTAATTACAGGGGCAAACAAAGGAATAGGCTATAGCATTGCAAAAGCATTGGGAGAGCGTGGGTATGAGTTAATTATCACCGCTCGAGATGAAGAAAAAGGGAAAACTGCGGTATCAAAGTTAAAAGATTTAGGCTATCAAGCAAGTTTTATCCTGCTTGATTTGACGGATTTGAGTAGCATTCCTCAAGCAGTGCAAGATTTAGATCATATTGATGTGTTGATTAACAATGCTGGAATCGCAGGAAACATTAAATCAGAGGGAAAATCATTAGATATGAACAAATCTCCTTTTGACTATACAACAAGGGATTTACAAGAAACAATAGAAGTCAATTTTCTCGGGACGCATGAAGTGATTAAGACACTTCTGCCCAAACTGACAAGTGATGCAAAGATTCTCAATGTGACCGTGCCAGTAAGTGCGACTTTCTGGCAACCTCTTGCTTATGTAACTTCTAAGGCAGCACAAAACATCATGACGATGGCTTTTGGTCGGCAATTTGAGAAAGAAGGTAGCCAGAAACAAATCTTTGGTGTCATGCCGGGAGCAGTTGCGACAGACCTTAATGGTTTGAAAGAGGGAGATGGAAATGGTCAAGTAAAATCTCCAGATCAAGCAGGTGAAATTATCGTTTCATTTCTATTTGATGGAAAAAATCATAACGGGCATCTCGTACAGTTCGACGGTAAAGAGGTAACTGGCTATGAACATGAGTTGTTCGGATAATTATTGCAATAGTGTGTTATAATCTTTGATAGAGAAAGGAAAGAATGATGAAAAATTTTATTATATTAACCAAATGGAAAAACAAACCCACACAAGAAATTGTGCAAAATCATATTGCATTTCTTGATGGATTGAATCAAAAGGGACAGTACATTCTAGCTGGACCATACGGAGATGGCGTAGATAACGAAGCAGGTGTATTTATCTTCAAGGCTGAAAGCAAAGAAGACGCTGAATCAATCTTGAATACAGATCCATTCATCACTGAAGGATGTCAAGAGTTTGAAATACGTCAGCTCATGATTGCTAATCCTGAAAAAGGCTACAAACCTGAATAATCAGAATTGACAAAAGATATATTTTGAATATAAGCATTTTTTAGAAAATAAATGTATAATTCAATTATCAAAAAAAGAAAGTGAGAACAACAATGAAAAAATTCATGGTTCTATATATGACACCAGAAGGTCAAGAAAAACCTGACCTTTCAAAAATGCCAGCAGAAATGGTTGCTCAAATGAATGCAGCTTTTGGAGCCTGGCTTCAAGAAGTAGGTACAGCGGTAGTTGATCCAGGAGCCCCTATGGGAAATGTTTCTGAACACGCTAAAGCTGAAATTGGAGGATACACTATCCTTCAAGCAGAAAGTCTTGAAGCTGCACAAGCCCTTCTTGACAGTCATCCATTCTACAAACGTGGTGGATATTTTGACCTTTATGAAATGGTTGAAATTCCAGCCTAAGTTGAGATGAAAAGCGAGTGAATGCACTCGCTTTTTCTTATGTTATAATAAATGATATAAATTAAAAAGGACTTTTTATGATTATTGCTATTTGGGCGGAAGATAAAAACCATTTAATTGGAATCAAAGGGCGACTGCCTTGGCGATTACCTGCCGAATTAAAACACTTCAAGGAACAAACCATGGGACAAGTCATTCTTATGGGGCGAAAGACCTATGAGGGAATGAACAAACGCATTCTCCCGGGTAGACAAACCTTGATTTTAACCCGTGATGCTTCTTATGATTCAGAAAATGATTCAGTTATTGTTATGCACAGTAGAGAAGAAGTGATAGAATGGTATAAGAATCA
>WREM01000044.1 GCA_009779335.1 Streptococcaceae bacterium
GTTTTCTTCAGCACCCTCCATGTAAGGGGTGTAAAGATCCTCACGCACAGGTGTTAAAGTTTCAAATCGCTCTGCCATTTCTTGCGTATTGGTAATGACCACTTGACGAGCAAGTTCCTCACCTAAAAAGGCAAATTCTTCTAACATTTCATCCGTTGTACGGAAATGAGCTTGAGGAAGGGGTAATGGTTTAGCGTTTTCTCCACGTCCCTGTGTCCAGTTGATTTCAGCACCCGGGCCTAGTGAACGTACAATGATTTCACGATAAACAGCATCTTCAGGATTGAGATAATGAGAGTTCCCTGTTGCAAGTACAGGTAAATCCAATTCTTTTCCTAAATCAACCAATTTCCTTAATGTATTTTCAAGTTCCTTCTCATCTTTGAAACTCCCGCCGACAACTAGTGAATGGTATAAAGTAGGAGGCATAACTTCAATGAAATCATAATTTTTTGCGATATTGCGTACTTCTTCGTCAGTCTTATTGATGAGGGCATCAAAAACTTCACCCACTTCACAACCCGAACCCATCAGTAAACCTTCACGGTGTTCAGCCAATACTGATTTTGGAATACGGGGTAAACCTGCAAAATAATTGACATTCGAATAACTGACTAACTTAAAGAGATTTTTAAGTCCAACCTGTGTTTGTGCATAGAGTGTGGCATGCTTTGGTCGTACTCTCTTATATGAATCTTCGGAAACTAATTGACCATTGAGTTCTAATAATGACGTCCAACCAAATCGGTCTCGCACTTCATTCAAAAAGACATAGAGCAGACGACCTGTAGCTTCTGCATCAAAGTTTGCCATGTGATGATTGTCAAGAGTAATTCCGAATTTCTTAGTCAACTGTGACAGTCCAAAACGCTTCATCTCAGGATAAAGATTACGAGCAAATTCCAAGGTGTCAATGACAGGTTGACTGATCATGGGCAAGTCGTTACGATGATAATTCATATTCATGAAACCAACGTCAAAACTTGCATTATGTGCAACTAAGATTGAACCTTGACAAAAGTCTTGAAAGGATTTGAGCACTTCATATAAGGGCTTTGCATTTTGTACATGTTCGTCCGTAATCCCTGTCAACTGAGTTGTAAATTCACTCAATCCATAACCTGGATTGATAAATTCATCAAATTCTGCAATAGGATTACCCTTGTGCATCTTTGTTCCAGCGATTTGAATAAGGTCATTATTTACAGCAGAAAGACCTGTGGTTTCCACGTCAAAGACAACATAGGTTGACTCATACATGTCCAAATCTTGTTCATTGTAAACGATGGGAATCTTGTCTTCTACAATGTTAGCTTCAAGACCATAGATAATTTTTACCCCATGTTTTTTTCCTGCATTATGAGCTTCAGGGTAGGATTGCAAACCTCCATGGTCAGTAATAGCAATCGCCTTATGCCCAAACTTCGCAGCAAGTGCCACTAAATCTGATGCTGCAGGGATAGCATCCATAGCAGACATATTGGTATGTGTGTGAAACTCTACCCGTTTATCCGCCTCATCTGCTTTATCCTCACGGACATTCTGTGTTGGAATCTCAACAAAATCATTGACCTGCATGACCAAATCTTTCTTGAAATCATCACGTTGGACAGAACCACGCACACGAGCCCACATTCCTACAGAAATTTGTTTAGAAACATCAACTTCTTCCCCACGGACCCAACGTTGAATGTAAAAACTTGACGTATAATCCGTCATTTCAAATTCTAATAAATAACTCAAGCGACCTGTCGCACGACTTTTAATCTCACGAACCTCAGCCTTAAAAATATAACCTTCAAAAATTAATGAACTGTTGTCAGAAAATTCATTGACCGAACGCATAGGTGTAATGGGTTCATTATTTTTGATTTCACGACCCATTTGAACCTTGTCTGATTGAACTGCTTGTATTTGAAGTAAGATTTTGCTGATGTCTTCTTTGGCTTCAATCTGAACCATATCGCTAGCTGTCATAACCAAATCATCTTTGTATTGATTATGCTGTATATCTCCACGCACACGGAACCATAGTCCTTTTGAGCTGACAATATCATCTGAACCATTGATTTCTTCTACTTGTTGAACAATTTTATCAAACTGAGCAATGTCTTCTTCCTTACGCCCCCATTTATTAATCATAAAACTTGAAGTTTCATCCGCTATTTTCATTTCAAGAATATGATTGATTTTGCTCTCATCATTTTTACTCTTAAATTGACGGTGTTTAGCTGAGAAGATATACCCTTCAAAAACAACACCTGAACCTTCTCCCGCAATAAAGCTCATTGATGTCACTGGACTTGTACCATTGATTTTACGTCCAAAAGCATAGCCTGTCGCAAGGGCAGTATCTACTTTTTCTTTTGTTTTCTCTTGTATTTTTTGCTCTTGAGCTTCTTGTTGTTCTTTCTTAACTTCTGCTACTTTAACTTGCGAAGCTGATTCTTCTGCTAAACGGTTAGAGATTTTTTTCTTATATTCTTCTTGATTTTGTTCGGTTAGACTTTCATCAACCACTGGACGAATGTGTATCTGTCCAAATCCAAAATCAGCGAATTTTTCTTCTAAAATGGGGAAATTCTTTGCAATGATACGATCAAGTTGTGGATTATCTTCAATCTTGAGGTTAAACCGAACCCCCTCTTGCTCTAACTGATATTTTTTGAAAATACTTGAAAAAGAAGGGTCTGATAAACCATCCAATGTCAAAGCATACTGGTAATATTCATTGAGCAATGCTTCCAAAAATTCTGATTGCTTGGTTTTAATGGAAATCCGAGTCTCTGCAATATTAGAAAATGCTGCCTGAGTCAAATCAACCAACATACGATAGGTTTCTAATGGGAGTGCTTTCTCGAAAAACAGCGTGAAATGCCAAAGTTTCTTTTCTGTATGAACTTGAACATCTTCCATTTTTGCACCATCAAAATCCTGAGAACGATAAATATTCTCAGGCATTTTAATTTGATTCATTAAGATTTCAAACTGTTTATCCATACTAATTATTGTATCAAAAAATAGCATAATTATGCTATCTCTAATTCAATTTCACAAAAGGAAGGGAAGGGATTCGAACCCTCGAATGCTTTAACACATTACACGCTTTCCAAGCGTGCTCCTTCGGCCACTCGGACACCCTTCCAAAGTTGACTCTTCTAGGAGTATATCATTTTTTTATATGAAATAGCAAGATAATTTATTGCTGATTGAATATTTTTATTTGACAAGAGGCCATTGTATCTAATGCTGATGAATGAGCTTCTAACGTAGTTCCTGCACAGCATGACGCATCTATAAAGATTTCAATTTCAGGTGCATAAGCTTTAATCAACAAAGCATTAGAAACCACACAAATATCAGTGCACAATCCGATTAATTCTACTTGCTCAAATTCTTGATTTTGTATGTATTCAGCTAATTCTACAGAGGCAAAGGTTGATTTTTCAAATATTTTTTCATAGACAAAAAGCTGAGCTTGAGGATGAATTTCCCACCCTTTACTCCCTTTTTGACAATGCAATATAGGGAGATTCTTCCCTTCTTGTGTCTGTAAATAATTTTCCAAGTGTGTATCTTGTGTGGCGAGAAGAGCACCATCATGATAATGAGTTAACTTATCTAAAACACTCGAAACAATGATTTGTGCTTCTTTTGTGCCCAAAGAACCATTGATAAAGTCATTCTGAAAATCAATTAAAACCAAAGCTTTTTTCATGATGTTCTCCTCATTTTAATCTTTTTTGCAATTATATCAATTTATTTTCAAAATAATGGTAAAATAAGGTTATGGGTAAATATCAATTAGATGGTAAAGGGCAGAATTCTGTTCAAAAATTCCATGAAAAACATTCCTCAGGACAGTCCGATAAACGCTCTCGAGTTGAGGAACTGAAAAAAAGCTATTTAGAAAAGAAAAAAAATAAACCCGAAAAGAAAGGATAATATTCCCTTCTTTTTCTTTATTCTTGCAAAAATAGTATAATATTGACATGACTATTACATTCAAAAATGTATCCAAGAAATACCAAGAAAAAAGCGTGCTTTCTGATGTCAACTTGACCATTGAAAGTCGTGAATTTTTTGTCTTGGTTGGAGCATCAGGTGGGGGGAAGACGACACTTCTCAAAATGATTAATCGTCTGATTGAACCTAGCTCCGGTGAGATACTCATCGATAATGAAGACATTAAAAATATGAACCTACGTGATTTGCGTTGGCAGATTGGTTATGTTCTTCAACAAGTTGCCCTTTTCCCTAATATGACTGTCCTTGAAAATATCGGACTCATTCCTGCCATGAAAGGTTGGAAAAAGGACAAAATAAAAGAAAAAGCCATAGAATTACTTAAACTTGTAAACTTAGATCCTGATAAATATTTAGAGGTATTACCCGCCCAACTCTCTGGAGGAGAGGCACAACGAATAGGGATTTTACGAGCCATTGCTTCTAATCCAAAAATTATTCTTATGGATGAACCTTTTTCTGCATTGGATCCCATTTCTCGTAAGCAACTGCAAGAGCTGATCAAAAAGCTTCAAAAAGAACTAAAAATCACAACCGTTTTTGTTACACACGATATGAATGAAGCTATGATATTGGCTGATCACATTGCCATTATGAAAGAAGGAGTACTTCAGCAAACAGGCACACCCTCTGATATTTTTCAAAATCCTGCCAATGCTTTTGTCGCTGATTTTTTCAAAGATTTTCAAGAAAACTTGGAAAGTTATAAGGTCTCAGATTTAGAAAAATTTATTGCCGATACACAACCTGAAAAATCTTTATCTCTACCTGACTTACTCAAGTCTTTGACTGCCAAGGAGGTGAAGCATGACTAGTTTTATTTCTACATTTCAAAGCCAACAAAGTGCTTTATGGAAATCCCTGTTTGATCATATCCAGATTTCTCTACTTTCACTCTTCATTGCTATTATCATCGGAGTCCCTCTTGCCCTTCTGCTTCGTAGATACAAGAAAATAGCAGAGTGGATTTTACAAATTACAGGAATTTTTCAAACTATTCCTAGCCTAGCTCTTTTGGGGTTATTGATTCCTTTGATTGGGATTGGAACTTTCCCCGCTGTCGTGGCACTTGTCATCTATGCTCTTTTCCCTATCATTCAAAATACCTTCGTAGGTTTACAACAGATTGACCCCTCTTTAGAGGAAGCTGCTGTTGCCTTTGGGTTAAACTATCGAGAGCGTTTGAGTAAATATGAATTACCTCTTGCTATGCCCTTTATCATTGCAGGGATACGCACATCAAGCGTCATGATTATCGGTACCGCAACATTAGCTGCCTTGATTGGTGCAGGTGGTTTGGGGAATTTCATTCTCCTTGGAATCAATACCAATGATACAAATCTCATCCTTCTTGGAGCCATTTCTTCTGCCTTGTTAGCCATTATTTTCAGTGGTTTATTAAAGCTTTTAGAAAAGGCGGAAATCCGCACCATCATCACTTGCTTCATTCTTACTTTTATCCTTCTCTTAGGCTCTTTCTATCATCCTACAAATAAACAACCTCAGATTACCATTGGAGGAAAGTTAGGCTCTGAACCAACACTGCTTATTAATATGTACAAGGATTTGATTGAACAAGACACAGATGTTAAAGTCAACATCAAACCCAATTTTGGAGATACGACTTTTCTCTACAATGCACTCAAATCCGATAAGATTGATATGTATCCTGAATATTCAGGAACTATATTAACCACCTTCTTAAAAGAAAATGTGACTTCTACTGACCCTCACCAAGTTTACAATATGGCAAGAGAAGGCATTGAAAAGCAAGAGCATTTTACCTATCTTGCTCCTACCCAATTTGAAGATTCTTATGCTTTGGCTGTAAAATCTAACTTTGCTCAATCCAACCATCTCAATAATATCTCAGACTTATCAACTGTCAATAATTTACAGGCTGGATTTGACTTAGAGTTTACACACCGTCAAGATGGATATTTAGGTTTACAGAAGCTTTACAAGCTTAACTTCCCTGTCAACACCATGCAAACCAGTCTTATCTATACAGCACTGACTTCTGATAAAGTCAATTTGGCCCAAGTTTATTCTACCGATAGCCAAATCAAACAGTATAATTTGAAAGTGCTTAAAGACGATAAAAATCTCTTTCCCCCTTATCAAGCTGCACCCTTGTTTTCAGATAATTTATTGAAAAAATATCCTCAAATCAAACCTGCATTGGACAAACTCTCTGGAAAAATCACCAACCAAGAAATGATTGAGATGAATTATCAAGTCAATGTTGAGCAGAAAGATCCTGATACCGTTGCCCATGATTTTCTTGTCAAGGAACATCTTATCCATTAAAAAAATCTCTTGCTGAAGAGATTTTTTAATGTCCAATGCCCAGTAAAGCAAGAATTTGTAGAATAGCACCAACAGCATAAAATGTAAGAGCGAATAATACTATCTTGTCGTGAGCCTCAGCCAGTGAACGCCCATAACTTCTTGCCAGTGCGGAATAAAGAATAAGAGAAAGTACAAATCCTCCTATGCAAATCATCCAAGCTGTAATTACAGGTAATGACAGATAAAAAATGAGAGAGACCAGAGAAGCTAAGGGCATAAGACTAATCAAAGTCCAATAATAAGCAACAGCATAGCTATAATCTCTCTCCGTATGAGAAAAATGAGCATATAGCCAGTAAAACAAAGATAAAATCATCGGAAAAATGAGAGGCACAAAGATAAGAATTACCTGACTGTTGAAAGATAAGTTTGAATCAGTATGAATAAGTGGCCATTGTGTAATAAAATTGATGAGGAAAAAGAACATAAATGTACCAATAGCTCCTATAGTTGAAAGCTTGGTCTGGTATTGTTTTTCCCTATATGAATCTGCAAACATGATAATCTCCTTTTTATTAAAAATTTATTATAAAATAATTATATCATTATAAGTGTCTTCCAAGAAATCATATACAGATAAAAACATCCTCTTGCTCTTAAATTTGATACAATGAATTTATGAATACATTCGATATTATTGTGGTAGGGGCAGGACCATCAGGTATGATGGCTGCTATCACTGCAGCTGAACATGGGACAAAGGTTGCTCTCATAGATAAAAATAAAAAAGTAGGAAAAAAACTTCTTCTCACAGGTGGCGGGCGATGTAATGTAACTAACAATAAATCTATCGATGACTTAATTGAGAACATTCCCGGGAATGGACGCTTTCTCTATTCTTCATTCAGTCAGTTTGATAATCAAGACATTATTGCTTTCTTCGCTAAATCTGGTATTAAGCTCAAAGAAGAAGACCATGGACGGATGTTCCCTACAACAAATAAATCCACAACCATTGTCAATACCCTATTTGAGAGATTATTGAGTCTAGGAGTGACTTATATCCCACAGACTAAGGTTATAGGACTGACCCTTGAAAATGGGAAAATCACTGGGCTGAAAACAGAATCTGAAAGCTATCATTCAAA
>WREM01000045.1 GCA_009779335.1 Streptococcaceae bacterium
CACACAAGTGGCAGTCAAACCACCTACATTTGTGGTCTTTGTCAATGAAGAAGAACTCATGCACTTCTCCTATCTCCGATTCTTAGAAAATCAAATCCGAAAAGCCTTTGTCTTTGAAGGAACACCTATACATCTGATTGCACGGAAGAGGAAATAGAAGATAAGAATGAAATCTAATTAAAAAAAATGAGAAGTATGAAGACTATGGTAGTTTTTATTTTGGAGTTGAGAAAATTCAAGTATAAAAAATGATGAGAATTTGGTAAAATATAGTATGAGGTATTTTAAATGAATATCAATGCAGTAGATTTATTTTGTGGAATAGGTGGCTTAACCTATGGCATTCAAGAAGCTGGTATTAATGTAGTGGCAGGATTTGATTTTGAGGAATCTTGTCGTTTTGCCTATGAAAAAAATAATGGTGCAAAGTTTTTTCTTCGAAATATAAAAGAACTGGAAGATGATGAGATAAATTCACTTTATCCTGAAGATACAGATATTAAAATTTTGATAGGTTGTGCACCATGTCAACCTTTTTCGGCTTATAGTCATCGTTATAAAAATAGTGAGTCTAAACGAGAAAAAATGGATTTACTTGATTATTTTGGAAAGCAGATAGAGCTTGTCAAACCTGATATTGTTTCAATGGAGAATGTACCACAACTAAAGCATACACAAATTTTCGAAGATTTTTGTAAATTACTTGAAAAAAATGGTTATAAATTTAAATATAAAATTGCTTATGCTCCAGCTTATGGTATTCCACAAAACAGAAGAAGGCTTTTATTGCTTGCATCAAAGTTTGGAGATATAGATTTCCTTAATGAATTGAAAAAGGAAAATTACCCTACTATTCGTGATGCAATATCATCACTTCCTAAATTAGAGGCAGGAGAGACTGATAAAAAAGATCCATTACATCGAGCGAGAAAATTGTCTGAGTTAAATTTGAAAAGAATTAGATCATCTAAACAAGGTGGAACTTGGCGGGACTGGGATAAATCCCTTTTGCCAAATTGTTATAAAAAAACGAGTGGGAGTAGTTATGGCTCTGTTTACGGGAGATTAGATTGGGATAAGCCTTCATCAACTATAACAACGCAATTCCCCGGCTATGGAAATGGAAGATTTGGACATCCTGAACAAGACCGAGCGATTAGCCTGAGAGAAGGAGCAATTTTGCAAAGTTTTCCTAGAGACTACGAATTTATTGAGAATAAAAAAAATTATCCCTATGGGAAAATTGCAATGCAGATTGGGAATGCAGTTCCTCCTAAATTAGGAGAAGTAATTGGAAAAAGCATTATAAGACACTTAAAAGGTCAAGGTGGTTGATATGGAAAAGGAAGAAAAATTAACGTTACAGTTTGATCCAGGAACGATTGAAGCATTAGGAATAAAAATGTATTCTCAGATACCTCATGCATTGGCTGAACTTATTGCTAATGCTTGGGATGCAGCGGCAAAAAAGGTAATGATTCATCTTGAAGATGACGCAGAAAGAAAAATTATCGTTATTGATGATGGAGATGGAATGTCTTTTACTGAAGTTCAAGATAAATTTTTGAGAATTGGAAGGCATCGTAGGAGTGATGAAGAACGAACAAACTCATTAGGACGTAAGATTACTGGGAAAAAAGGGCTGGGAAAATTAGCACTTTTTGGAATTGGTAAACACATTTCAATTTTTACAGCAAGAAAGGATGACAAGCAGGCAATTAAGTTTGAGCTTGATTGGGATGAGATATTATTATCTAGTCCGACTTACTTTCCAAAATATGAATTGGTAGAAAAAGATTTTCAAAAAGGTACGAAGATTATTCTTTCAGAATTGACACGTGTATCAGATTTCAAACCTGAAAATATAGCAATGAGCCTATCAAAGATGTTTAATTGTTTTGATAAAAATTTTACTGTCAATATAAAAAGAAATAATGAGAACGAGATTCCCCTTACAAGAGAAATGCGATTTAGTGAGATAGATATTCAGGAAAAGTGGGATGTATCTGACTTACTTAATGAGATTGCTCTAGAATTTCAAAAAAAATATAATATTTCTGGAACAATTCAAGCATCAAGAAAGCCGACAAGACAAGATTTAAGAGGGATTACGTTATATGCTAATGGCAGATTGATAAATGAACAAGGTTTTTTTGATGTTCCTGAAGCAGGGCACGCATTTTCATATTTATCAGGGTGGATTGATGCAGATTACATTGATGAATTTCCTGAGGATTTGATAGCAACAGATAGACAGTCGTTAAGTTGGGATCTTCCAGAGCCTCAGGAATTAAAAGTGGTTTTGAGTAAATTAATTCGAGACGTTGTTAATAAATGGTCAGTAATGCGACGAGAGGCAAATGAGAAAAAAATTTCTGATGTTGCAGCAAAAAATAATATAAATCTTGAAGAGTGGAAGGATACACTAAATTCTAATATAGTGACACCGCTAGAAAATGTTATTAAAAATCTAGCAAGTAACGAAACGGATGATTTTGATGAAGAAAATTCTACATTCAAAAAGGTAATCGTACCGTTGCATGAGCTAGTTCCAGAATATGCTCAATTTCATTTCAGATATTTACACGAAAAGGTTCAAGAGGCATGTGAAATTAATTATAAGGATAAGAGTTACTACAATGCTGTTAGTGAAGCGTGTAAGGCTTATGTGAGTTCAGTAAAAGACAAAGTTGAACAATTCGGAAAACCGAGACCGACTGAAAGTGATCATACGTTAATTGGGAAGTACTTTGGTAGTGAGGAAAAAAAATTAATAAAAATTGCTTTATCTGCAACTAAAGCTAACGGTAAACCATTAGAAGATGCTACACAAAAAAATTTAGAGTCCTCTCAGGTGTATTTTTCACAGGGAGTAGTTGCTGGTTTTAGAAATCCAATAGCTCATGAATTGATTCCTGATTTAAAAGAAAGCATAATTACAGAGAAACATTGCTTAGATGCATTAAGTTTAATTTCGATGTTGTTTGAGCGACTTGATAGATCTGAGAAAGGAGGAGAAAATGCCTGACCTTAGGATTATTGATTTATTTTCAGGTGCAGGTGGACTATCACTTGGATTTGAAAATGCTGGTTTTGAAAATCTTTTTTCTGTTGAGTATAATCATGAAGCAGCTAAAACATACATAACAAACTTCCCGGCTCATAAGTTGATTGAAGATGACATAAAAAGTATTAGCAATGATGAAATTCTAAAACTTGTAGGTAGAAATGGAGTGGATGTCATTATTGGAGGTCCACCATGTCAAGGTTTCAGTATGGCTGGAAATATTGGACGAAAATTCATAGATGACGAACGAAATCAACTTTTTCGTGAATTTGTCCGTTTCGTTGATGTAATTCAACCTAAAATGTTTGTGATGGAAAATGTTGCTAGACTTGATACACACAATAAAGGGCAAACAATTCAGGAAATTTTGAATGAATTTGAAAAAGTTGGTTATCAAGTCAAAAAAGAAGTTTTACAAGCGGCTGATTATGGGGTGCCACAAAAAAGACAGCGTATTTTCATAGTGGGTTACAAATCAGGTACTTTCAAATTTCCAAAAGCACAAGAGTATGTTACAACCGTTGAAGAAGCGATTGGAGATTTGCCTATACTTGAAAGTGGGCAAAACTCTGTAATTCCCAATCATTTTGCAATGAAGCATTCTGAGCAGATGTTGAAAAAGATGGCATACATTCAAGATGGTGGAGATAGAAACGATATTCCTGAACCATTACGTCCCAAATCAGGAGATATTCGCAAGTATATCCGATATGCAAGTGATAAGCCTTCTGTGACAGTTACGGGAGATATGCGAAAGGTCTTCCATTATTCTCAAAACCGAGCATTGACTCCACGTGAATTGGCAAGGCTACAAACTTTCCCAGATAATTTCATCTTTGAAGGAAGTAGTATCTCTATTCAACAACAGATTGGGAATGCAGTACCACCGAAGTTGGGTCAAGCTATTGCAGAGGAAATCAAAAAATGTTTAGAATTAAGTGAAGGAAATTATGGATTACAAGCTCCCAAAAATCAACTATATCGGGAACAAAGAGAAAATATCGCCGTGGGTTATTGATAATTTTCCAATAAAAAGTGGTCGAATTTTAGATCTTTTTGCGGGTGGGTCGTCTGTTTCTTTCGAAGCAAAAAAACGTGGCTTTGAAGTGATTGCAAATGACTCGCTTTATTCGTCGTTTGTGGTAAATAAGGCAATTATTGAAAACGTCAAAATTCAGCTTTCAGAAAAAGAAATCGTTAATTTTGATGAAATCGAAGTTGACAAAAAGTACAGAGCATCTCTTGCTTGGCTTGAAAACAATCTTTACCATGTTGATGAAGTTGATGAACTGTCAAAACTAATACTACATTCGGAGCGATTAAAAGGCTATAAAAAATATTTGCTACAGGCTTTGATTCGTCGAGCAATGATAAGGAAATTGCCTTATTCTCGTATGAATATTGACTGGAAAAATATTTTGAAATTAAGAGATGAAGAATATTCTTATAAAAAATACAGTCGTAGGCGGGCCTATCATAATGAGCCTTTTATCAATCATATTTTAAAAGATTTACCAGAGTATAACGCTGCAATATTTGATAATAATCGGAAAAACAAGGTTTATCAGTTAGATGCATTGGTTGCAATGAAAAAAGCTGGAAAAGTTGATGTAATCTATGTTGATCCACCTTATCCGCATACAATGAATAACTATAATGGATTTTATGGCAAATTTGATAAAATATTTGGTAAAGAGATTGATTATCAAGACATTACAGTTGCAAAGAATTTTTTATCGTACTTTGAAAAATTAATAGAAATAGCAAGCCGATCTGCAAATTATTTTGTTTTAAGTTTGAACAGTCGTTCCCAATCTGTGTTTGATACAATGATAGATATGTTCTCGTTTTATGGTAGTGTTGAAATAAAACAAAAAAAACATAATTATCAAATCAGTGGAAAGTCTGAGAAAAACAATAATACCGAAATGCTAGCGATTGTAAAATTTTATAAGTGAGAAAAAATGACAGAGATACATAGTAAAAGAGCAAGTGAGACTCAAAATTACGAGAATTATTGGAAATTGACGGTGGAGTATTCGGATATTTATGCTCCCCAGTTTAACAATGTTTTGAAAATGATAGTTCAATTTATAGATAATGAAAAATTAAGTGGGCATGAGCTATCTAAAAGTGAATTTTCTAAAGCTGGCTACTATAAAGAACTTCAGGAGCAAGTTGGACAGATTTATACAAAAGCTGATGGAGCTTCTACCAGGAAATCACTCAATCAGTTTGTCAAATTAGGCTTTGTTTCTCCATTTCTTCGGGGTTATCACAATCTTACTAAACAGTTTTTGAAAGCCTCTGGAGATGAGAAAAAATTGATATTTTCGCAAATTTTTTATGCACATTCAAGTTTCAACTCAACGGTAACGATAGATGAAACCACTCGAAAAGAGATGAATTTCTTAGTCAAAACTTTGATGTATCACTCTGATAAAAAACTTAATCGAAATGATATTATCGCCCTTATGAATGTTGATATATCAGCAGTGAGTAAAGGTTATTTAACAAAAGATGAGCTAACTGCTGAGTATAAAATGGCAAATGTTATTTCCTTTGAAAGTCGAAAATATAATCAAATTCGATATTTCCTGAATTTTTTGAAATTACTGCCCGGTATTGTTGTTTCTCGTGATAATGAGATTACTTATGAAGAAAATGCTGAGGAAGTATTGACGAATAATATTGATACTAAACGAGATCAGACTCTATTCCGTTTGATGAAAGAAAACTTGTTTAGAGAAAGTAGGGAATTTTACAACGGAAAGGTAGTTTGCTATTTTACGAAGAAGGAGCAAAAGGGGCTTGTGGTTTCACATATTTATGCTTCTGCTGAAGCATTGAAAAATCTTGATGTTGAGGCTGCCTATGATTATCGAAATGCCTTGTTGCTTGAGCGAAATACGGATATGTATTTTGATAAACATGATTTAAGCTTTGATATAAGTGGTCTTCCTTTATTTGGATTAGAAACTACTGTTGACTTTGAGAATGACCATATAAATAATAAGTTAGATGATTTTGTCTTGTATCCTGAAAGGTTAGAGTATATGGAGATTCATAGAAAAATATATGAAAAAAAGCAGAAGAATCTTGTTTCTCCATAACATAATTCTTCCTAGTTAGCTTTTAATGTGATTCAAGACTTGCACATAATTTTTATTTTTCAGAAAAATTGGAGTTTTTCTGAAAGTTTTATCGTTATTATTTTGAAGGCTTTCTTGACATTTTCTCAATTTATGCTATAATGATATTAAATAACTCGTAAGAAAGGGGCGTTCACAAGACGCTCCTTTCTATATGTAGTCTAGGAAGGATGAATTATGGAAGAAATGCTCACACAGAGAGTTGAGCAATTAATCACACCGCATATACCTGAACCGTTTGAACTGGTTGATGTCGAGTGGGAGAAGCTGGGGAGTGATAGGGTTCTACGTCTATTAGTGGATAAGCCTGATGGGATTGCTATTCAAGATACAGCAGATCTGAGTGAGATTATCTCTCCTCTGCTAGATACCATTAGCCCTGATCCATTTCCGACAGAGGGATATATGTTGGAAGTGGCAAGTCCCGGGGCTGAGCGTCCTCTGAAGAAGGAAGCAGACTATGAAAATGCAATGAATCAATACATCATGGTCAAGCTCTATCAGAAGATAGAGGGAGTCAAGGAATTTGTCGGTGACTTGGTTGCTCTTGATAAAGAGAATCAAGTGATAACCTTAGAAATTAGAGACAAGACAAGAACCAAGAAAATGGACATTCCACTGGATAAGATTTCAAAAGCCAATACCTTGGTTAAACTCTAAGGGTAGTTAGTAAAATTAAAAAATAATTTATAAAAAGAAAGCGAGAATATCATGAGCAAAGAAATGCAGAACGCCTTTGCAATACTAGAAGAACAAAAAGGGATTAAGCCTGAAATCGTGATTGAAGCGATTGAACAAGCGATTACAGCAGCCTACAAGCGTCAATATGGGCAAGCCCAAAATGTAAAAGTCATCTACGATGAGAAAAAAGGACAGTTCAATGTTTACTCTACACGTGAAGTAGTAGATGAAGTCTTTGACAGTCGTTTAGAAATCAGCTTGGAAGATGCACTTGAACTTAATCCGCATTATGAAATTGGCGACAAAATCATGTTTGAAGAAACACCAAAAGATTTTGCTCGTACGGCAGCAGGTGCAGCTAAGCAAGTCATCACACAAAAGATGCGTGAAGAAGAACGTGTCATCATCTACAATGAATACAGCCGATATAAAGATGAAATCATCATCGGAACTATTGAAAAGATTGATAATCGTGCAGTTTATGTCAATCTTGGTCGTGTAGATGCCCTTTTGACTGC
>WREM01000046.1 GCA_009779335.1 Streptococcaceae bacterium
GAAAATCTATTAGAAAAACCTAAATCTTCAGATATGGGAGATATTGCCTTTCCTGCCTTTGCACTGGCAAAAGAATTGCACAAAGCCCCACAGGAAATTGCCTCAGACATTGCTGAAAAAGCAAACAATACTGACTTTGAGAAGATCGTAGCCACAGGTCCTTACGTCAACTTCTTCCTTGATAAATCTGCTGTCGCTCATACTGTCCTTGCCGACATCATGACACAAGGGAAAGATTATGGAAGTCAAGACATGGGACAAGGTCAAAATGTACCTATTGATTTGTCTGCTCCAAACATCGCTAAACCTTTCTCTATCGGTCATCTCCGCTCGACCGTTATTGGAGATGCACTCTCAAAAATCTATGAAAAAATGGGTTACAACACCATTAAAATCAATCACTTAGGAGATTGGGGGAAACAGTTCGGTTTACTCATCACTGCCTACAAGAAATACGGAGATGAAGCGACAATCACTGCCAATCCTATCGATGAACTCCTCAAACTCTACGTTCAAATTAATACAGAAGCAAAAGAAGACCCAAGTATTGACGAAGAGGGACGTGCATGGTTTCTCAAAATGGAGCAAGGCGACGAGGAAGCTCTCCGTATCTGGAAATGGTTTTCTGATGTCAGCTTGCTTGAATTCAACCGCATCTATGGCAAACTAAATATTGATTTTGACTATTTCACAGGGGAGTCTTTCTACTCTGATAAGATGGATGCAGTCATCAAAGACCTTGAAGACAAGGGACTCCTCGAAGAATCTAAGGGAGCTTTAGTCGTCAATCTCGACAAGTACAACCTCAACCCTGCACTCATCAAGAAAACAGATGGAGCCACACTCTATATCACTCGTGATTTGGCTACCGCACTCTACCGTAAACAGACTTTTGATTTTGTCAAATCCCTTTATGTCGTTGGTGGAGAGCAGGAAAACCACTTCAAACAACTCAAAGCTGTCCTCAAAGAAGCAGGATACGACTGGTCTGATCAAATGACTCATGTTTCCTTTGGAATGGTGACACAGGGCGGGAAGAAATTCTCCACCCGTCGTGGACACGTGGTCAAACTTGAAACCACACTTGACGAAGCAGTCGAGCGTGCCCTTAACCAAATCAACCAAAAAAATCCTGATCTTACAAACAAAGAAGAAATCGCCCACCAAGTCGGTGTAGGAGCAGTCAAATTCTATGATTTGAAAACTGATCGCACCAACGGATACGACTTCAACCTTGAAGAAATGGTATCTTTTGAGGGAGAAACTGGACCTTATGTCCAATATGCTCACGCACGTATCTGCTCTATCCTGCGTAAAGCAAATTATTCTAAAGCTGATAATATCAAAGTTGACACAGTTGACAGCGAAAGCTGGGAAATCATCAAACTCCTTCAAGACTTTAGCCATGTAATCACAAGAGCTATGGACAAAAACGAACCCTCACTCATCGCCAAATACGCCATCAGCTTGGCTCAAGCCTTTAATAAATATTACGCTCATGTACGTATCCTTGATGAAAACGAAGGTTTACAATCACGCTTAACACTTGCTGACGCTACAGCTACTGTACTCAAAGAAAGCTTACGACTTTTAGGCGTAGAAGCACCCGAAGAGATGTAAGAGAATTTATAGAAAATAGATCAGTTTATTGGTCTATTTTTTATTTCAAATTCCCTAATATTCCATTATCCAAGTCATTTATATTATATAAATGTTCCAATACTTCAAAAGTCTCCTTTAAATTTTTCTTTGCTAAATTCCAACCTTTACCATCTGTAAACCAAACAAATTCTACATTAGGAATTGAACGAGTTTCTTCAGTAATCATTTTATAAGAACGAGCTGTTTCATTGAGCTTAGAACCACCACCTGAATAAAAATTGACTTCAATAAGATAGACTGTGCTATTTGTTTTTATTACAAAATCAAATCGCTTTTGAGTATTTCCTTCATTTGTAATTGGAGATAAGTCCACACCAAATCTATCTTCAACTTCATTTTGATAAATTTCTTTAAACAGAGTTCTTTCCAACTGAAATCCTTGTTCTTCAAGATAACTTTGAACTAAATTTTCCATGGCATGACCTGTTCGATTTTTTCTGCCATTGCTATCTAACCCAACTTCTACTCCTGTTACATAATCATATAAATTAGCTACCAAATGGTTTTCTAACAAATTAAATATACCTGTATTTTCCATAAAATCTGCATATTCATTGTCAGTATAGTCTCGTTTTCGAAAATTAAAATAATAATCTTTTTCAGGGTCTTTAATAATAATTGTATCCTTGATACGTTTTGCAATCAAAATAGGAATCACTTTTAATATCTCAGGATATTCTGCTAGTAATTTTAAAAAATCTTGACGAATATTTTTACTACTAATTAAACTATTCAGCAGATTTAACGGAATTTTGATTTTTTCTAAATTATTATAGACCTTAGGAAAATCTGTATAGTATATCCAGTCTGCAACTGTATCGGTCATTGTTTCTAACCAGTTTTTGAAATCTCTATTCATTTCTCTCTCTTTCTGGAGTAGGGAGTCCTAATTTTTTCAAAGGTATATAGTCGAAATAATAGTATGCACCTACTGAAAGAATATAGTCGAACATATCTTTATAGACTGGCTTATCCCACCAAGATCTATTGAATAAGTACATAAATTCAATTTCTTTATTTAATGGGGCAAATAATTTTTTGTACTGTATCATTTTAAAATGAACAGTTTGTGGTTTCTCATCAACACTACCTGTCCCTTCTTGCCATTTCTTCTCAATGATATGAACAGTATTTTTAGAAATCACAAAAATAGAATCATCTGGAAGTAGTTTTTTGCTAATAATAGATTGATAATCATGCCCTATTTCATCAAAATATCGATAAAGTCCATTTTGTTGAAAAATTTCCCCAACCTCTTTTTCCTCAAAAAGAACCTTCCACCTAAATTGTTTTTTCCATTTTTTCTTCTTAGTTTTTAATTGTACATAGTCATTATCAATGATTGTATATCCCTTTAAAGAGTGAAGAAACGTTGCCAAATCTGTATTTTTTTCAAACACTGCTCCTGTTTGTGTGTTTTCTCCACCTAATCCGCCTTTTTTCATTTTATACTACTCTCCAATCTTTTAACAGCTATATCTAAATATTCTTGTTCTTTGTCAATTCCAATAAATTTGCGTTCCAATTTCTGAGCAACTGCTCCTGTTGTACCACTACCTACAAAAGGGTCTAAAATATAATCTCCCTTCTTAGTGCTAGCTAGTATTATACGTTCAAGTAAATATTCAGGTTTTTGGGTGGGGTGCTTCCCTGCCCATTTTTCTGATTTTTTAGTTAATCCACCTATCCAAACATCTTTCATCTGCTTATTATCGTTAATTTCTTTCATCAAATCATAGTTAAAATAATGTCTGGCTTTTTTGTCATCTTTTCTCGCCCATAGAATTGTTTCAGTAGAGTGAGTGAAATAACGACAGGATAAATTAGGGGCAGGATTAGTTTTTTGCCAAGTGATATTATTTAATATCTTAAATCCTTCTTGCTCTAACGCCATTCCAACAGAATAAATGTTGTGGAAAGAACCTGAAATCCAAATTGTTCCATTGGGTTTTAAAATTGGTTTTATCAAATTTATCCATTTGCGGTTAAATTCATGCTTTGCATCAAGCGATTCTATTTTATCCCAATCTCCTTTATCAACTGAGACCACTTTTCCACCTGAATTTGACATCCCTCCATTACTTAGAAAGTATGGTGGGTCTGCAAATATCATATCCATACTTTCTGATTTCATATCCTTCAAAAAATCAAAAGAATCAGCATGAATAAGAATAGAATTACCTTTTTTATAATATGGTTTTGTCATATTTACACCTCCATACTTATATACGTAATTAAATGCGATTTGTCACAATTAATTCTTTAATTTTTTTTCGACTAGATGATTTTGCTCCATTTGCTCTTACAACTTCAACTTCATGAATCTCAAAAATTTTCTTGTCTGAGTAAAGTTCATAGACTAATGGACTTGAAGAATTTGATAAAATAACATTAATTTCTTTTTTATGTAAAACCTTTGCCAAATCTCTTAATCTTACCTGTTCTTCATATGAAAAGCCTTCATGTGTGTATGAAGTGAATGAACTTGTTTCATTTAGTGGAATATATGGTGGGTCAAAATAAACTAAATCTCCTTTTTTAGCATTTTTGACCGCTTGTTCAAAATCTCCACAAAGAATTTCAATATTATTCTCATTAAGATATTCACTAATATTATAAATTAGCTCCTCATCTACAATTCTAGGGTTTTTATATTTTCCATAAGGAACATTAAATTGATTTTTTGCGTTTACTCTGTACAAACCATTAAAATTTACTCTGAGCATATACATCAGACGAGCTGCACGTTCTACATCTTTCATTTCTTCTAAATAACCATTGCGATCTAACTCTCGAACTTCAAAATAATATTTTTCGTCATCATTTTTTTTATGATTTTTTAATGCGTCAATTAACTCTCTAGGATTATTTTTGATTTGTATATAGGCATTTATCAACTCTTCATTATAATCATTAATAACTGCATTTTCAGGAGCTAAATCAAAAAACAAAGCTCCTCCACCAATAAAAGGTTCATAATACGTATTATATTTTTCTGGAAGAAGCCCATGGAGGACAGATAATAATTTTCTTTTCCCTCCCGTCCATTTTGTAAATGGTTGTAGATTATGGAATTTTAGTTTTTCTTTCTCGTGTTCCATTTTCTTCCCCTTGTTTTATTTATTTAATTATAGCATATTTACACACAGTAAATTTACAAATAAAAAATAGACCTATTCGTCTTTTTTTCTCTCTTTTATGCTTCATCTGTGCTTGGATATTGCTTTGTACATCTTTCTTTTCCCAGATTTGTAATTCCCATGGAAAATAAAAATTACTCTGACTTAGTTTTCTCATCTCTCTCAACAGTAATTAAAAATCATTTGTTTTCCTTTTTTGCTAAGCCATCAATATTCTTAATTTCCTGCAGATAGTCCTTCTCTACTTGAGAGAGTGTCTTTTGTTTATATTTCTTGTACTCCGACTCTACTTTTTCATCTTTTTCCTGAGTAGAGATGCTTCCTGCATTTTCTAAGATTTTTTCACCTGTGGCTTGGAGGATATTGTTGACATGGATAACCCAATCTTTCATGGTCATGACCGTCTGACGATTGGCTTGACGTTCCGCAAAGTCTAAATATCCTGATACCAGTTGATTGAGTCCTTTGAGTTCTTCTTCATTCAGATAGTTTTTTGCTACCTTGGCTTCATTGAGTGTAGGAAGTTCACCTTTGAATGTCTGTAATCCCAAGAAATCCTTGTCGCTGTCTATGCGATTGACAACCAACTCACTTGCTGTATGTTGGTGGATAGCAAAGTGCATTTTATTTTGTACCGTAGCAAAAAATTCAGAAGCTTCTTTTGCTTTACTGTTATAATCGCTACTTGTCGCAAATAAATCCAAAACTTGACGATAGAATACTTTCTCACTAGAGCGGATATCTCGGATACGGTCTAATAACTCTTTGAAATAATCTCCTCCACCAAGATTTTTCAACCGCTCATCATCCATGACAAAACCCTTTTCAAGGTATTCCTTAAGAACCGTTGTAGCATAGCGACGGAACTGAATCCCTCGAGTAGAACGCACACGATAACCTATAGCTAGAATCATATCAAGGTTGTAATAAGTGATTGACCTAGAAACCTCACGATTACCCTCTTTTTGAACTGTTAAGGAATCCTTAACAGTTGAAATTTTATCAAGCTCCTTATCATCCAAAATATTCTTGACATGAAGGCTGACATTATTTTTGCTTGTCTGAAATAATTCAGCAATTTCATTTTGGGATAGCCAAGCCGTCCCCTCATTGAGTCGAAGTTCGACTTTGCTCAGTCCATCTTCTGTATTATAGATTACGATTTCGTCCATTTTTTCTCCTTTCATTCTTAATTTATAGTACGTATTTTATTCTAATAATTCTTCTACTTTGAATTTTCTTACTCAATGAAATTCAAATTTTTTTCATTTTAGCTTGTTCTTGATAAAACGTTTCCCAAATCTGACTTAGTTTTTCTTCAGAGTATTTTTTGGCAATTTCGTTTGCCTTTTGTTTATAAACAAGCTTTTCTTCTGGATTTTTTAAGAGTGCATTCAGCTTCTCATTCATTTGAGCTTTGTCTGCACAGGCGATGTATTGCCCTTGCAAAATCCCATGATAAAGCTCTAAATCACGCAACATGATAGGCGTTCCACAAGAGGCTGTTTCTAGCACCGTCATTGGGAAGAGTTCTGAATAACTCGGTAAGAGAAATACATCTGCTATATTTTGCAACCCACGCATTTCCTCACGATCCACAATCCCCGGAAAGAACACATTCTTTGGTGGGTTTTCGACGATTTTTTTATAGCGTTCATAGCCATCTGTCAACTTACCAAAGGAGAAGCCCCCAGCCCAGATGAATTGCATGAGTGGATTTTCTTTAGCCAGCTCTACAAAATCATCAAAACCTTTTCGTTCTTGGATTTGCCCTGCACCAAGCACGATGAAATCATCAGATTTCAGATTATATTTTGCTCGAGTGGCTGCTTTGGTCGCCTCGTCTTCTTCGTAAAATTGTGCTTTAGCAACAAAATTAGGGATAAAAGTAATCTCATCTTCAGGGATTCCTAACGCCATCAATTTCAATTTGAAATCAGGATTTACAACCACCAGATGATCCATCCTTCTATAGAAAGCCATGACATACCGCTTGAAAATAGCAAAAGCAAATGGAGGTAACTTGATGCTTCCATCTAGTGTTTCTGGCAGAAAATGCACATATCCAATCTGTCGCCCTGCCTTTTTTTTCAAGAAACTCATCAAAAAATAAGGGAAGTTAATGGTATGATAATGCGTAATGTCTGCTTTAGTAAGCTTATTAATGGAAATATCTAAAGTCTTTTTGTTGCGTGTTTTGAGTAAACGAATCAACTCCAGATAGGCACTTCCTACACCCTGCCCTGCTACTTTATCAGCAGCGGATAGCATATTGATTTTTAGCATCATGTCTCCTCCTTGATGATATGAATTACTCTAAATTATAGCATATTCAGTTTTTACCTTTTAACTTTCAATTAACTTTGGCTTGAGCCTCCCTTAATCTTCTCTTGTTATACTTTCTTTATCCTAAGAAAAGAGGTTAATTTATGAAAAAGACAAATTCTAAAACACTCAATAGAATCTTCACCTACAGTATGTGTGCTTTATGCTGGTTGGCTGTAGTTTACACTTTCATGATTGCATTTACAGCCTTGGTCTCTCATATC
>WREM01000047.1 GCA_009779335.1 Streptococcaceae bacterium
ACCCCTTCGATAAGTGCAAAATCTGCATCTTTAGTGGCATGTGAGAAAATATCCTCGATCTGCTCTTTGTTCATCACAAAACTGTCAAGATTTCTGCATGGACGCCCGGTTGCAGCTGTCAGGTACGAAGGATCGATGTAGTCCATACCCACCTTGAATGTTTGCACTCTATACTTTTTTGCGAGCGCTGCTGCAATCGAGATAGAGATACTTGTTTTTCCGGATCCTGACCTGTCTCCTGCGATCAGAAGAGTGCGTATAGTGTGTGTAGTTGGCATTGTATTTTCAATCCCATTTATTACCATGCTCCTGGTTACATGTTGTGCACAAAAGCCGCAAATTGTTTATCTCTGTTTTACCTCCCTTTGATATCGGAACAATGTAATCGATTTTAAACAAGGCTTTATATGGAGATATCCTGCTACATAGTGCACAGCTGTATCCATAACTCTCCCTCGCTTGAGTATAAAGATCATCCTCAATTTTTCTGTAAAATTCTGGTTCAGTTTCACGAATAGTGGAAAGTGGCTGCGATACATATTTTGTTTGATCTTCCACATTGACCATAGGACGTTTCAAGCCCAGATTCATCGCCCTTTTTACCTGTGAACCAAACATGCCTCGATATTCTTGCAAGGTTGACGGACTTATGCCGAACTCTTCAGAGATCTTATCTATGGTAGATTCATTTGCGCATTTGTAGGACAGCCGCATAAGGTCTATTTTTGCTTTTTTCACAGACTCAGGAGAAATTTGCAGATTTTCCTCCCCTAGGATATATGCAATTTCAGTATCATTTTTTCCCTGATGATATGCTGCAATTAGCTTTGCAAGCTGAGTTGGAGTGAGATTTGTTTTTACGATACCCTGTTCCAAAATTTCACTCAAAATGAATTCTATTTTAGTTTCTACAGTATTGCTATCTTGCACTACCTTTGGAATTTCTTCTAAAGTGACATTGTTTCTTTCTTCCTGCGCATCAAACACGTGCTGGTATTCTGACGAGTTTTGAAATTTGCTCAATTTGTCAATCAAAGACTTTTGTGCGTCATATGTGTGCCGATATTTTTGTAAAGTCGATAAATTTATGCCGAACGTTTCACAGGTCTTTTCCATACCCGGTTCCGTTGTGAAACGTAGCCGTATTAAACGAGTCCTCGCTCGATTCACTTTTTTTGACAGCCTTTCAGATCCCAGATCATGTGCAATTTCAATATCTTTTTTTCCCTGATGACATGATGTAATTATCTTTGCAAGCTGAACTGGAGTGAGATTTGTTTTTACGATACCCTTATCCAGAAATTGATGCATAATGAGTGATATTTCACGTTCTCCATCGTCAATATCATGCAATATCTCATGAATTATTTCGTATGCTGGTGCATAAAATGCGTCTCGATATTCTAGATAGATTGTTTCACCAATTTCTTTTATAGTTGATCTATCTGCAAAGAGCAGCCGTATTAAACGATTTCTCGCTTGGTTCACTACATTTGACAGACTTTCATCCCCTAGAGCACGTGCAATTTCAGTATCGGTTTTTCCATGATGATGTGCTGCAATTAGATTTGCAAGCTGTGTTGGAGTGAGGGTTGTTTTTACTATATCTCGTTCCAAAAATTCACCCATAATGAGTTCTATTTTATTTTCTAAAACACTGCTATCTGATTTTTCCTTTGCAATAGACATTTCTAGTGACAGAACATATTCATCAATGATATGAGGCTGCTCATTCATGGGATCTATAAGAATGTCTCCTAAAATTTGCATAGCTACATAATTAATTTCATCCAAAAGTAGTTGAGGCATGGTCATTGCGCCCTCTGCAATTTGTTTAAGTTCTTTTTGCGGATTTTCACAAGTTAATACTGCATGAAGCGCCTTTTGTTGTTCAGGTATAAGATGTTCGATAATTTCTTTCAAGTTAGGTGGGAGGATTGACAGATTAAACAATGTCGAGGGTTCATTCACATCGGGAAGATGTGGTGGGTTTTCACGTATATGTTCTAATTCATCACGAAAATCACTTTCTACTGTGATACCATCATTTTCCTTTATCAATAGGGCACAGCCAAGATAACGTTCTGCCAAGCGGTTGATTTCAAGTATTAAAGGCTCATCTTCCTGTTTATATTCATACTCCAAAGTCAAATGTATTATCTGGTGTAAAAGGTTTCGCGCTTCTATGGTAAGAGCAATATACACAAGTGTAACCTTATGTAAATCGCTTAATAACACTTTCTCAATTGGTGAATCAGATTCTTTCACATGCAAGTCAGCACGAATATCATCAGATTGACTGCGTAAATCGTTGATTTTTTCAAAATCAAGAGTGACATTTTCTTCTTCTTTCTTTGCCTCAAATTTGTGTGGGTATTCTGGCAAGTCCTGTGATTTGCCAACCAAAAATTTTTGTGTATCAAACATCTCTCGATATTCTTGCAAAATTGTTGGACTTATGCCGAACTCTTCACAGATTTCGGTTTTGGTAAATTCATTTGCACAGCCATAGTATAACCACATTAAGTGAGTTCGCAGAGATTTCACTGATTCTGCCAGAAATTCATTCCCCAAATCACGCGCAATTTCAACATCACCCCTTTTCTGATGATGCCCTGTAATCACCTTAGCAAGCTGTGTTGGAGTGAGGGTTGTATTGAATAGACCCCGATCCAGAAATTCACGCATAATTAGTTCTATTTTACTTTCTAAAACTGCAACATCACCATCAACAAGATAGTCAGCATGTTTTAAAAGCTCTTTTTCAAGATTACGTTTGAAGAGTGGTTTGCTTGCAGAATATGTGCAAGTGTGAAAAAAACTGTTTTCATCTCCCCAAAGTGAATCGATATAGTCATTCTGTTCTGAGCCATGAAGGTTTTTTTCTATGATTTCTTTTGCAATGAGAGATATGGCTATGTTTCGATGGCAAATACTTTCATGAGAAATAAAAAAAGGTTTTGACTTGTTTCGAGCAAAATATTGTAGCAAATTCTCAATATCTTGGCGATTGTAGGGTGGAACCATATCTACATCAAAGTATGCAAACTCACAGCGAGCAACCATCTCATCCAGGATTTTAGGTTCAATGGTTTCATCTACAATTTCAAAATCCTCAAACAGAGCAGGTAATCCAGCGATAAGTTCTTGATATCTCTCTTTGGAGTTGCTGTAAACAAAAATGTGAGGATGTCTATCGTCGTCATCACTTTCAGCAAATACATACATACCAAGAAAATGAGCAAGGAAATTCGCGAGTTCTTGAGACGTGTAAAGATGTTTCATTTTTTATTACCTTTTATTTTTGTTACATGGTGTGCAAAGGAGTTGTAAATGACCTATTTCTGTCCTGCCTCCTTTTTGCATCGGAGTACTGGCAGGCAGGTTCAAGCGTTTGCTGCTTGACATCACATTTGTGACGCACACTGAAAATTACAGTTTTCATATTGTTTTCAATATCTGAATAGCTTCTACGATATCCATTTCATTGTAAAGATACGCCTTTCGTAATAACTCATCAGGAACCATCACATCGTACTTATCAATTTTTGGTGCTCTGCCTTTTGGTAAGACATAATCTGGATTATATTCAATTATATCAAGGCTTTTTACTACTTGGACAAAATCATTCAGCGGTAAACCGGAGATGATTTCAAGATAATGTTCAAAATTTAATGCTTTTTTTATCTGTAATGCATCTTTCAAGCCGCAGGTTAACAAAGCATGAATTGTCCGTATCTCCCTTGTTCCAACCCAAGGACACAGCAAGAATGATTTCTCACTTATGGGAATAATGCTACGCTGCAATATATCTGTTTCACGTGCAAAACATCGCGCATCTTGCAGTAGATTTAGTGCATTTGGATTCAGCTTCAAATCCGGATATTCACTGTCTTCAAGTAAAACTTGCCTCATTCGCTGTACAATTCTTGTGTGAATGTCTCCACATGAACCACCGTTCCAACGAGGAATATGACCGCCTTTTACTGGTTCCACATATATGATTTTTCGTTCCTCATTTACGGATTGGACTTTCCATGGGCGACCAGCTAATACAAAGGCTTCATCTTCAATGGGGCAAGCACTTAACGTGCCGATTTCACCATCCTTACTATGTACGCGATATACTTGCTCATCTTGGAAAACAGCAAAAAAAGAATAGTGGTTCGTGATGCGTTCTCCTTTTAAACCTACGATAATAGTTCCCGATTCAATGCGCTCTAAATAATCATTTTCGACCATATGTCGCAGTAGATCTCGGTACTCATCTTGACTGATTGTATTTTGAAATGCCGGAAGAGTGAGGACCTTTTTTGCCAACTCAGGAGGTGTAAGTTCTCCATAGGTCATTACAGTGCTCAGTGTTTGATGAGCTAATACACTAAATGGTTTTTTCTTAAGTATAAACGGCTCTACCCATCGTTCTTCCAGATATAATTGTATAATTGCAATAGACCTCAATAATTCCCACGGAAGATCGTCAAGGGATGTTTGGTTATTTTGTTCATGAAGGTTTACAAACGTCATTTTAGATTTTTCAGACCTCCGTCCGGAACGACCGAGACGTTGAACAAAACTTGCGCATGAATAAGGCGCACCAAACTGAATAGTAGATTCTAACTCCCCAATGTCAATTCCAAGTTCCAATGTCAGCGTTGCTGCTGCAACGGTTGGACCGCTTTCCCGTAAAGCGGTCTCTGCATCTTGTCGCAGGATGGCAGCAATACTCCCATGATGCACATGGAAAATATCGCGTTCGCATCTTTTGGTGGCAATTTTTCTCATGTTTGCAATTATTTCTTCTGCATTGCTTCTACTATTCACAAATATAAGGCACTTGGGATACTTGGTATCATGGCATTCCAATGATTTCTGATAAATAAAATCGTTGGATTCTTGCAAAACCATACTTCTCTGTTCAAGATCATCAGGTAAAGAACCACCAGGTAAAATAAAACTTTCAATATTTAGGTCTATGGTTCTATCAAGTTTATCTGTCCCAACAAGTTTTGCTTCTCGTTTAGTTCCGGCAGCGAGAAACTGTTTTGCGAGGGAATAATCATTAAGTGTCGCAGAAAGACCAATGCGTCTTGGCGTACATCCAGCGATTCTTTCAAGCCGCGATAGTAAACAAAGTGTCTGCAATCCACGATCTATGCCCATTAGTGCGTGAATTTCATCAATTACGACAAAGCGTAAATCAGCAAATAAACGGGCAGAATCACCAGGGCGCCGCATTAATAATGATTCTAATGATTCTGGTGTTATTTGCAAAACACCTTGTGCCTCCTTTATTGCACGTTTTTTTATCGATTGAGAAACCTCTCCATGCCAAGGCCATACAGGAATATAGTTTTCTTCTAATAAACCGCTTAATCTTTCAAATTGATCATTAATCAAAGCTTTTAGCGGTCCTATATATATTATTCCAATAGAATTGGCTGGCTTCTGGTATAAGGTCGTGAGGATCGGAAAAAAAGCAGCTTCGGTTTTTCCCGATGCTGTTCCTGATGCTATAATGAGGTGATTATCTGTATCTAAAATGGCATTACAAGCATCAACTTGTACTGGTCTTAAATCATCCCACTTTTTGCGATAGATATATTCTCGAATAAATGGTGCGTACCGCTTCAATGTAACTTTGCTCATAGGTCAAATTTAGCAAACTGTGCATCGCTTTCATCTGTTACCTGTTCTGGATCTTGTTCTGCACTTTTTACGGCGTAGCCTTGTTCATTTATTAACGCATTGAAACTGGCCTCAGGATTTTGATGCAATATATTCAGTAAACCAAGAAAATCCCTTGTAATTTCACGAGGTGTTAGGAGCTCATCAGCTCCTAGACGTGAAAGCACTGTTTCCAGAAATGCCATTAATTCTTGTGTACCAAGAGAACAACTATATGTATAGTGAGCACTATGAACTTCACATAATCGCTCCATCAAGAGATAAATTTCTTCGCGGGTGAGTTGATCAAGTTTGGTGACAGGGCTTGTATAGTCTACAAACCCTTGTGTTCCAAAGCGATTATCTGAAAGACGTAAACGAAGCGCATCGTAATTGAACAAACCTCGCTTTTCATCATAAATAAATTGTGGGGTTCCGCTCAGAAAAACTCCGATATATTGTGCTTTTCCTTGCATAGTATCATTGAATATTGCAAGAATTTTTTCGTAATTGCTATCTCTTGATTGTTTATGTGATATTTTGTAGAGATTGACACCTTCGTCTAAAAAGACAAGTAGACCTTTATATCCTGCCTTAATAATGAACAGTGCAAAGACTTTGAGAAATTCATACCAGTTCTGGTCGTCAATGATACGATCAACTGAAAGATTCTGTTTCGCCTCTGTCTTCGTGGCATACTCTCCTCGAAGCCATCGTAAAGAAGATTGTTTTAGACTCTCATCTTCAGTTTTCATCCCACGCCAATAGGAATCAATTACCGTTGCAAAAGCGAATCCGTAGGACATTTCAGCAAGTTCACTCTTAATCTCTAGGATTTTCCCACTAACCGCGTTAATAATTTCAGGATCACCAGCACTCAAATTGTTTTCTTTTGCTGCCAGAGTTTGCAGTCCATTAATCCATTTTTGCAGAATTGCTTCTAAAGCACCACCTTCTGGTCTTGTTGTTATGGCTAAATGTTGCATCAATTCTCGGTAAGTTGCAAGCCCTTGGTCCTTTGCTCCAGTAAGTCGGCGTTCCGGAGATAAATCAGCATCGGCAACAACGAAACCCCGATCCATAGCATTATTGCGAATTACTTGCAGCAAAAAACTTTTACCACTGCCATATTGTCCGGAAACTAAGCGAAATGTTGCCCCTCCTCCCTCAATTGTAGCAAGGTTATGTAAAAATGCCTTTATTTCATTTTGCCTGCCCACTGCGATATGGCGTAATCCAATCCTTGGAACAACACCCGCTATTAACGAATTGATGAGTGCACTCGATTCACGCTGACTGATTTTAGCTGGCGTCATAATGATTTCTCCTTTGAAATAGATATCTTTAGTGACGGCGCATATTCATCAAGGATATACGGTTGTTCTTTCATGAAATCTATTAAAATATCATCTAGAATGGGCATAGCTATATCATTGATTTGATCTAAAAGTATTTGAGGCATGGTCATTGCATCCTCGGCGATTTGTTTTAGAGCTTTTTGTGGATTTTCACAAGTTAATACTGCATGAAGTGCTTTCTGTTGTTCA
>WREM01000048.1 GCA_009779335.1 Streptococcaceae bacterium
GATGCTACATTGCAAAGCAATCTTGAAAAGTTAATGGATACAGCAATGACTGCATCAGGTGGGCAACAAATGTCTGCGACATTGATGAATGCTCACACGGGAGAGATATTGGCTACAAGCCAACGTCCGACCTTTACTGCTCAAACATATAATAAAGCATCCAGTCAGCAATACTTTACATGGAATAATCAACTCTACCAAAATGCCTTTGAACCCGGATCAACCATGAAAACCTTCCTCATGGCATCTGCCTTAGACAGTAATAAGGTGGATTTGAATGCGACTTACCCACGTACACTTAAGGCTTATGATGTCACAATCAATGACTGGGACTGGAATGAGCACGGTCATTTCACTCTTCCATCATCAGTTACCTTTGCACAGGGATTTGAGATGTCCAGTAATGTTGGAATGTCAAAAATCGAAATGAACATGGGTAACCCAACTTGGGATGACTATCTCAATCGCTTCCGTTTTGGAGTGCGTACACGTTTGGGTATGGGAGTTCCAGGAGTAGAAGAGGGAACAGGAGCATTGCCGACAGATAATGCTGTTTCGCAGATTCAGTCTGCATTTGGTCAAGGGATTTCTGTGACACAAGCTCAACTCTTGCGTGGCTGGACATCATTTGCCAATGATGGAACTATGCTAGAGCCACACGTTGTGAGTAAAATATATGATAGCAATAACAATCAAACTTACCAATCTGAGCCAGAAGTCATTGGTCACCCTATTTCTGCTAATGTAGCTAGCCAAGTAAGAAATCTTATGGTGGGTGTCAATACAGATCCTTTCTATGGAACTTCATATTTGACTGTGCCTTTATACGGTAAGCAACCCGGACCTCTTTTCATGGTCAATAATCAACCCATGGCTGTGAAAACGGGGACTGCACAAATTGCTGCACCTACTGGCGGGTATATGACAGGAGATCAGGATTATATCTATTCTGCTGTCGCTATGTATCCTCCACAAAATCCTGACTTTATCTTTTATATGAACATCAAAATCCCGTCTAGTCCATGGTATCTTGGTTTCATTTCAGATGTAGCCAACCCTATGATGACACAAGCAGAATCTATGAAAGCTTCTCTGCAAAACATCAGTAATACGGGTGATCAAGGAACCATCACTCTGAAAGACTATAAGAATAACAATTCAGGAGATACAGCAGATGCTTTAAGACGAGAACTTCTTGCACCAGTATTAGTTGGTATGGGTTCTAATATCAAAGCCCAGTCTATTTCTTCAGGAACAAAAGTAGGAACCAATACACGTTTGCTCCTTCTGACAGATGGAGATCAAATCATGCCTGATATGTACAGCTGGTCTAAGGATCAAGTAGATCAAGTGGCCAACTGGTATGGGTTGAAAATTAACTATGAAGGTTCAGGAAATAGTGTCGTTAAGCAAAGTATCACAATTGGAAATACAGTGAAAAATGGACAAACCATTACAATAACAATGGGATAAGTCCATAGAGGAGAAGGTATGTTAGTAGCAGGAATCATTGGAGGGTTAATCACCCTAGTTTTGACTGCATTAGTTATTCCACGATTCATCTTATACATTCATAAAAAAGAGCTCGGGGGTCAACCCACGCTTGAAGATGTGAAGCAACACGCAGATAAAGCAGGAACACCAACGATGGGGGGGGCTGTTTTTGTAGTAATTGCCATATTGGTTTCGATGATATTGGCTTTAGTCTTCAGACAGGTCAGCCCTAACATGATTATCGTGTGGTGGGTCTTCGGTATGTACGCTGTGATTGGCTTTATCGATGACTTTCTAAAAGTCTTCAAGCAGAATAACCAAGGACTCACCGCAACACAGAAGATGGCTGCACAGATTTTTATAGGAATCGTGTCTTATTTGATTTATAGACACGATCCACATTCAATGCTTATTCACGTCTTTGGCTGGAGCATTTCACCGGGAATTTTCCTTCCGGTATTTATCATTATATGGTTAGTAGGATGGTCAAATGCGGTGAATTTAACAGATGGTATCGATGGACTCGCCTCAATTAATGTCGCTATTTCATTAATAGCTTTCGCTATCATTGCTTATCTTCGAGGACAACATGATATTTTCATGATTATCTTAGCTGTGATAGGAGCTTTATTAGGATTCTTTATCTTCAATCGAAAACCTGCCAAGATTTTCATGGGGGATGTAGGTTCGCTTGCACTTGGTGCATTACTTGCTATCATCTCAATTCTCTTACACGCAGAATGGACGCTGATTTTTATAGGGTTTATCTATATGATAGAAACGCTGTCTGTCATGAGTCAAGTTTTTTATTTCAAGGCAACAAATGGAAAACGCATTTTCCGTATGACACCGATTCATCATCATTTTGAACTTGGGGGATTCTCTGGCAAGGGTAAAGGATGGAGTGAGTGGAAGATAGATATTGCGTTCTGGGCAACCACAGCAGGATTATCAATCATTGCCTTGCTCTTATATTTCAAAGTAGATTAGAAAAACAGCCTTGGCTGTTTTTTTAGACAATGACCATCCCTTCAGGTTTTTCCCATGGAGATGTTTCATTGATGTGATCGTAGAACATGATACCATTGGTATGGTCGATTTCATGTTGGACACAGATACATTCAAAGTTTTTCAGGCGAATTTTCTTTGCTTCTCCGTCTTTATTGATATATTCGACAGTGGCACGTGCAGGGCGAGGGACATATCCGGGGACATCACGGTCCACAGAGAGACAACCCTCCCCTCCCTCGACGGCAGCCAACTGCACAGAATGACTGACTACTTTGGCATTATACATGACTTCAGAAAGTTTATAAGCCTCTGTTGGTGGGATTTCATTTCCTTCTTCGTCAAGGGTAGGTTCATTAGGTACGAGGCAGGCAATGATTTTCTTTGGAATGTCCAGCTGATTGGCAGCAAGACCAACACCTGGGCGAAGTTGCATTTTTTCAGCCATGACAGAATCTTGTGAATTTCTGAGGAATTGCATCATCTTCTCACCAAGGATAATGTCCTCGTCGGAGAGGGGTAGAGAGACATTCTCAGCTACCTGACGCAAGGTTTCATTTCCTTCACGGACAATATCGTCCATCGTAATCAAATGTGCAGATTCAATCAAAGTGTCTTGTACAGTCATATTTTTTCCTTTATTGGTTGATAATTAATTATAACATAAGAGATGTGATAGAATAGAAGAAGAAAGCTAGAAATATGTAAGAAGCAAGGAGTTACAATGATTGAACATACAGATCATCCCTTAGTTTTTAATGCTCAAATCGGAAGTGATAAATATAAAAATGCAACCCTACCTGCACAGAAAATCTGTCCCTTTTGTCATACAGAGACATTGATTGATATTATTCGTAGAGAAGGCAATAAAATTTGGCTACAGAACAAATACCCCACCATTGAAAAAGCCAACATGACAGTCATCATCGAATCAGAGAAACATGAGGGAGACATTTCTACTTATGAGCGAGAGGAGAACCGTGAGATTTTTAAGTTCGCCTTTGATTCGTGGAAAGAGATGATAGATTCAGGCAAGTACAGTTCCGTCCTCATGTTCAAAAATTTTGGACCTTGGTCAGGACGTACGCTTGCTCATCCTCACTTACAGATTGTGGGATTAGAAGAAGTGGATGGTTATGAGCATATTTCACCTGAACATTTTCAAGGCTTGGAAATTAAATCCAATGGTGTGGAGATTACCATCTCGACACGACCTATTATGGGTTTTGTGGAGTTTAATGTCATCATTTCTGACCGTCAAGACATTGATGCCATGGCAGATAGAGTACATGAATTGACTCATTATTTGTTGACTGATTATATGGGCGGGCGTTGTGATTCTTATAACCTCTTTTTCCACCATTTTAACGGGCAATACATCTGCAAAATCGTTCCACGATATGTCACTTCTCCCTATTTTATCGGCTATAAAATCCCCCAAGTCAATAAATCAGATAGACTTGAAGAGATAGCAGAAGAAGTGAAGGCAAGACTAAAAAAGAATATGGATTAGTATTCTTTTATTTTCCTAAAATATCAATCATACGCTCCATTTGTTTAAGCATTTCTAGGAGTTCTTTTTGTCCCATTTGTTGTAGGAATTGAGCAAAGCCCTGATCAAAAAATTCATTTGTTTCTTGTAGAACAACTTGTCCTTGCTTTGTAAGGGTGATGATAAGCTGTCTGCGATTACTTTCATCTTTTTCTTGTGTGATATATTCTTTTTTTCTAAGTGAGGTCAAATTCTGTGAAATAGCAGCCTTGGTTACATTGATTTCTTGCCGAATTTCAGTCAGTGTTTTTTTATCTACCACGCCTTGCAGAATCAAGAACTCAGTTAAATTTATTTTTCTATCTTCTCCTGAACCCAGTCGTCCGTTGAGGAGATTTTTGAATTGAAGCATGGTGTGTAAATAATGTGTTTTCAGTTGAGCAGTCATATTGTCCTAATTGATTGATAAAATTGTTTCGTTTTCAGTAAGTTTGACCAGTTTGGCACTTTCTAGCCATAATTTCTCAATAGCTATCTTATCGTAAGAAGCTGGAGAAGATGGAATGTCATGTCCTCGGTCAATGTATTTACCTGTTATTTTATCATATTTTAAATCAGTTACCATTTCAGCGAGTGCTTCTCCTGATTTTTCTGCAGAACCTAGTCGCCCGAGCACTCTTCCCACCATCGTCATGATGGATGATTGCATACGATTTGAATCACCGTTGAGATTGGTAGAAACCATAAGACCGGGATTAAAAGCATTAACTGTGATATTTTTATTGGTTAGGCTTATAGTTTTTTCTGCCATCGCATAGGCAGTCATGAGATTGCAGAGTTTGGAAGTGGGGTAGCGAAGCATGGCATTATCTTTTTCACTAGGATGTGCTAAACGTTCAGCATTCTCAAATACTGGTGCAGAAAAGGGGAAAACTATAGGGGGGTTGTGTGTATCGCTAGATACGAAAATTATACGTCCATCATCAACTAGACTATCCAATAAGAGATTAGCTAAGAGAAAATGCCCCAGGTGATTAACACCGAAAGTAGTTTCAAAGCCATCTTTAGTATAAGTGAGAGCAGTAGGATTAAGCCCTGCATTGCAGATGAGGCTATAAAGTGGTGGAAAATTATCTTCTTTGAAATTTTGAGCGAAGGTGCGTACTGAATCAAGAGAAGCTAAATCAAGTAATCGAGCTACTATATTTTGATTTTCTGTTTCTTTTTCCAGTTGAGTGATGGCAGATTGTGCTTTGTCAATATTTCGACAGGCTAGGACGATTGTACTTTCTGGTTGAGCGAGTGCAATGTTTTTTGCACATTGAAACCCTAGCCCAGAGTTTCCGCCGGTAATAATGATTGTATGATTGGTCATTTTTTTCTCCTTTAATAATTATTGAAATTAGTTAAGCGATTAACTATTTTTATAGTTTAGCACTTACCTATTGAAAAATCAAGAAAAAGTGTGTCGTTAATTTAATTCTAAAAATGATATAATAAATCTATGATTGAACGTATAACAGATAATAAATTTGAACTAGTCAGTAAATACTCTCCATCAGGAGATCAGCCACAGGCGATTGAGCAGTTGGTTGAGGGTGTTCAAGATGGGGAGAAAGCTCAAATCCTCATGGGAGCGACAGGGACTGGGAAGACGTATACCATGAGTCAGGTTATTGCCCGTACCAATAAGCCGACACTTGTCATGGCACACAATAAGACCCTTGCAGGTCAACTTTATAGTGAATTTAAGGAGTTTTTCCCTAATAATGCTGTAGAATACTTTGTTTCTTACTATGACTACTATCAGCCAGAAGCCTATGTGCCGAGTTCAGATACTTATATCGAAAAAGACAGCTCAGTCAATGATGAGATTGACAAACTTCGACATTCAGCGACATCAAGCTTGCTTGAGCGTAATGATGTCATCGTTGTGGCTTCTGTCTCATGTATCTATGGATTGGGTTCTCCTAAGGAATACCAAGATTCAGTGGTTAGTCTGCGTGCAGGAATGGAAATTTCTCGAGATAAATTACTCAATGAATTAGTCAATATTCAGTTTGAGCGTAATGACATTGATTTTCAGCGTGGGCGTTTTCGTGTGCGTGGAGATGTGGTTGAAATCTTCCCTGCTTCTCGGGATGAACATGCCTTTCGTGTGGAGTTTTTTGGAGATGAGATTGATCGAATTAGTGAGATTGAGGCACTCACAGGTCAAGTCATCGGTCAAGTCGAGCATTTGGCAATTTTCCCAGCCACTCACTTCGTAACTAATGATGATCGCATGGAAGATTCTATTGCTAAGATTGAAGCAGAGCTTGAAATTCAACTCAAGCAATTCCGTGATGAAGGAAAGCTCCTTGAAGCCCAACGCCTAGAACAACGTACCAACTATGATATTGAAATGCTTCGTGAAATGGGTTATTGTAATGGTGTCGAAAACTATTCTCGTCACATGGATGGGCGTAGTGAAGGAGAGCCTCCTTATACCTTGCTTGATTTCTTCCCTGATGACTTCCTTATCATGATTGATGAATCACACATGACCATGGGACAGGTCAAAGGAATGTACAATGGAGACAGAGCCCGTAAGGATATGCTGGTTAATTATGGTTTCCGCCTACCTTCTGCCTTGGATAACCGACCTCTGCAACGTGAAGAGTTTGAAGGTCACGTCCATCAGATTGTCTATGTGTCTGCAACCCCGGGGGATTATGAACAGGAACAGACCGACACTGTCGTTGAGCAGATTATCCGTCCGACAGGACTCTTAGATCCTCTCGTGGAAGTCCGTCCGATGATGGGGCAAATTGATGACCTCTTAGGAGAAATCAATGAGCGTGTAGAGAAAGACGAGCGCATCTTTGTTACGACTTTGACTAAGAAAATGGCTGAAGATTTGACCGACTATTTCAAAGAAATGGGTGTCAAGGTCAAGTATATGCACTCGGATATTAAGACACTAGAGCGTACAGAGATTATTCGTGATTTACGTTTGGGAGTATTTGATGTCTTAATCGGGATTAATCTTCTCCGTGAAGGGATTGACGTGCCTGAGGTTTCTTTGGTTGCTATACTTGATGCAGATAAGGAAGGATTCTTGCGTAATGAGCGTGGTCTCATTCAGACGATTGGGCGTGCTGCCCGTAACTCTGAAGGTAAGGTTATCATGTATGGAGATAATATCACCAACTCTATGCAACGTGCCATGGATGAAACA
>WREM01000049.1 GCA_009779335.1 Streptococcaceae bacterium
CATGAGAATGCTATTGTAGATATATTGGAATATCATTTCATTGAATTATTACAAAGTTATGTAGAACAGTTAAAAGAAAAATATGACGATGTTTACCTTATTCGTAATGATGAACGGTTGACTGCTTTTAAATTGCATGATTTCGGTGAAAATATTATCTCTTATGCAGGTTTCATGCCTGATTTTATCTTATATCTTGGGTCAACTGAAGAAATTATACAGGTTTACATTGAACCAAAAGGAACAGCTTTTGTTGAACAAGACAGGTGGAAGGAGGACCTGCTAGAGAAAATCAATAACTCTGAAATTCTTATAGAAGATGAGAATGTAAAATTAATTGGTTTGAAATTCTATACAGGCGATAATGGTGGAGCAATTCGAGATGAATTGTTTGAGAGGATCAGATAAAAAGCATTTTAATTGATACTTTTTTTATTTTGTATTACAATGTAATTACAAAAGGAGGGCTGAAAATGACTAACTTAACATTAAGAATCGATGAAAAAGATAAAGAACTCATTCAAAAATTTGCCAAATTTAATGGATTATCTGTCTCAGAGTTCCTGCGAACTTCTGCCTTGGAAGCCATTGAAGATGCCCAAGATCTGAAAGACTTAAGGCAGGCGAAAATCGAAAACAATAATCAAGAAGGAAAAACAATTACAGAAGTGATGGCAGAGATGGAAATCTTATGAGTAAAAGGTATAGTCTGATTATATTGCCTGCCGCAGAAAAGCAACTGAAAAAGATGGATAAATTTGATGCTAAGCAGATTTTAACTTGGCTCTATAATAATGTCAATGATTCAGAAAACCCACGTCTTTATGGCAAGGGGTTATCGGCTAATTGTGCGGGGGAGTGGAGATATCGTATCGGAAATTATCGTGTACTTGCTGAGATAAGAGAGGACTGCGTCCAAGTTCAAGTTTTCAAGGTAGGACATCGTAGAGATATTTATTAATAAAAAATCGCTTAGTATAGATGGTGATTTTTTATTACCTACTCTATCCCGTGCTTTTTATTTTACGCATTTTACAGTATAATTAGAGATAATACAATAATAATGGAGAATTAATTTATGGCTTTAACAGCAGGTATTGTTGGGCTTCCTAATGTGGGGAAATCAACACTTTTTAATGCAATTACTCGTGCAGGGGCTGAGGCAGCCAACTATCCTTTTGCAACGATTGATCCTAATGTGGGAATGGTAGAAGTACCAGATGAGCGTTTGACTAAGATTACGGCGTTAATTCAACCTAAAAAAACAGTACCGACAACCTTTGAATTTACTGATATTGCAGGTATTGTTAAGGGTGCGTCTAAAGGGGAAGGTTTGGGGAATAAATTCCTTGCCAATATTCGTGAAGTGGATGCTATTATTCATGTGGTGCGTGCCTTTGATGATGAGAATGTCATGCGTGAAAATAATCGTGAGGATGCTTTTGTTGATCCAATGGCTGATATTGAAACCATTAATTTGGAGTTAATTTTGGCTGATTTGGAATCTATCAATAAACGTTATGCCCGTGTGGAGAAGGTTGCACGTACAACCAAAGATAAAGATGCTGTGGCAGAATTCAAAATACTTGAGAAGATTAAGCCTGTCCTTGAAGATGGGAAGTCAGCTCGTACATTGGAATTTGATGATGAAGAACAAAAAATAGTCAAACAACTTTTTCTCTTGACCACAAAGCCAGTACTTTATGTGGCTAATGTCTCTGAAGATGAGGTTGCTGATGCGGATAATATTGAATATGTCAAGCAAATTCGTCAATTTGCCCAAACGGAAAATGCAGAGGTTGCAATCATCTCCGCTCGTGTAGAAGAAGAGATCTCTGAATTGGAAGATGAAGACAAGGCAGAATTTTTAGAAGCTCTGGGTCTTAAAGAGTCAGGTGTAGATATGTTGACACGTGCAGCCTATCATTTACTTGGGCTTGCCACTTACTTTACAGCAGGGGAGAAAGAAGTGCGTGCATGGACATTTAAGCAGGGGATGAAAGCCCCACAACTTGCAGGAATCATCCATTCAGACTTTGAAAAAGGATTTATCCGTGCGGTAACCATGTCTTATGAGGATTTAATGCAGTATGGCTCAGAGAAAGCTGTGCGTGAAGCAGGTCGTCTCCGTGAAGAAGGTAAGGAATATGTCGGGCAAGATGGCGACATCATGGAATTTAGATTCAATGTGTAAATAGTAAATTAAAAAAGCTGATTTGTAAAAATCAGCCTTTTGGTCTGTATAAATGAGGTAGGAATGACTAAAATGATTGTAGGTCTGGGAAATCCCGGAGATAAATACAAAAATACTAAACATAACATGGGTTTTATGGCTTTGGATCAACTGGCTGAGGCTTTAAACCTATCTTTTTCTATGGATAAAACCTTTCAATCTGAGATAGCTTCTGCTTTCATCAATAATGAAAAAATTTATTTTGTAAAACCCATGACCTACATGAATGAATCTGGTCGTGCCGTGGGTCCTTTACTTTCTTATTATGGATTGACAGATGAGAGTTTAACAGTGGTTCATGACGATTTGGATTCTCCTGTCGGTCGAGTGCGTTTACGCACAAAAGGATCATCAGGCGGTCAAAATGGCGTAAAGTCTATCATTGCTCACGTTGGAAGTCAAGAATTTAATCGGGTAAAAATAGGAATTGGTCGCCCCAAACATGGAATGACGGTTGTCAATCATGTTCTATCAACATTTGATGATGAAGATGAAAGCACAGGTTTACAAGGGATTGATAATGCTGTAAAAGCAATTGAATATTACCTTGAAAGCAATGATTTTATGAAAACCATGAATAAATTTAACGGATAAGATATGAATTTAGTAGAATTTTTTGATCGCAATTATAAATTACAATCTTGGCAGCAAAGTTTTGTGAAACATCATAGAACCTTGTTGACAGGTTTTTCTGCGTCTATTAAATCTATGGTTATGGCAAATGCCTATGAGAATACTCCTGATAAATACATCATTCTTACAGATAGTCAATTTCATGCTAATGAGTTGTATGATGAACTCAGTAATTTGATAGGAGAATCAAAAGTCTATCAGTTTTTTTCAGATGATAATATCTATGCAGAATTTGCAATAGCAAGTAAAGAGAGGACAGCGTATCGACTAGAAGCCATCAATTTCCTCCTAGATGAAAATCAAACAGGATTCCTCATTGTTCCTTTCAGAGCCATGCAGACCTATTTACCAAGCCCTGAAAATTACTCCAATTATTATCTCTTGCTTTTGCAGGGAGATGAGTATGGATTGACAGATCTTGTCAATCTTTTGTCAACTTCGGGTTATGAGAAGACACAGCGGGTCATGTCTCCGGGGGAGTTCTCTCAGCGTGGAGACATTGTTGATATTTATCCTTTGGATGCAGATGTCCCTGTCCGCTTGGAATTTTTTGGAGATGAGATTGAGGCCATTCGGTCTTTTGATGTGGAGAGTCAACGCTCGCTAGATACATTGGAGAAATTTGAGCTTAATCCAGCAAGTGATTTCATTCTTACTCCTGAAGAATTTACACAAGGTGTAAATGAATTGACAGATTTGCTGAAAAAAATGGATAATGATAAGACAAAATCTTATTTAGAAGAAATCATTGCTTCAGCAAGTCATCATTACTATCACAATGACTTGCGTAAATTTGCTCAATATTTCTATGAGAAACCAACATCTCTCATGAATTATTTTCCTAAGAATATACAGATTTTCATTGATGATTTTCAAAAAATAAATGAAGCTCATCATAAGAGTCAGGAAGAACTGGCAGATTTCGTCTTGTCTGAGAAGACCTTGGAAAGATATGTAGATGGGCAAGAATATAATATTGATCTCATGTCAAAAATTCGAAATTACAAGCCTGCTACATTCTTCTCTAATTTTCAAAAGGGTTTAGGGAATCTCAAGTTTGATGCCCTTTATAACTTTAATCAGCATTCTATGCAGGATTTCTTTGGACAAATGGATTTGGTTTACACCGAGATCGATCGATTTGTCAGACAGGGTTATACCATTGTTCTGGCTGTACCTTCAGAAAAATTCAGAAAATCTCTGAAAGAGTTAGAGATAGATTTCATTGAAACAGATAAGGAAAATATTCAAGAGGGTAAGGTCAATCTTATCAATTTTTCTCTGTCTTCAGGATTTAATTTCCTAGATGAGAAGTTAGTCGTCATCACAGAGCAAGAACTTTTTGGTAAGGCCCGTAAGAAGAAGGCACGACGATTAAATATTACTAATGCTGAACGACTCAAAGATTACAATGAGCTTGAAGTTGGTGATTATGTGGTTCATAAAAATCATGGAATTGGGAAATACCTTGGTTTACAGACTATTGAAGTGTCAGGCGTGCACAGAGATTATCTGACCATTCAATACCAAAAGGGGGACAGTATCTCTGTTCCTGTAGAGCATATTGATTTACTCAGTAAATATTCAACAGCCGAAGGAAAAGTTCCAAAAATCAATCGTCTCAATGACGGGCGTTGGAAGCGTACGTTATCGTCTGTAAGTAAGCAAATTGAAGATATATCTGATGATTTGATCAAACTTTATGCGACCAGACAGGCACAGAAAGGTTATGCTTTCGCATCAGATGATGTCAATCAAGAAAAGTTTGACAATGAGTTTACCTATGTGGAGACAGAGGATCAACTCCGGTCTATTGATGAACTTAAACGAGACATGGAGCGTGAACGTCCTATGGACCGCTTACTTGTCGGAGATGTAGGGTTTGGCAAGACAGAGGTTGCCATGCGTGGAGCATTTAAGGCAATCAATGAAGGCAAACAAGTAGCAGTTCTTGTTCCTACTACGGTTCTTGCTGAACAACATTATAAGACTATGACAGAACGTTTTGTAAACTTTGGTGTAAACGTTCAAGTCATTTCTCGTTTTCAGACCAAGTCTCAGCAAGAAAAAATCCTAGAAGAATTAAAAAAAGGTCGCATAGATTTATTGATAGGGACCCATCGTCTCTTATCCAAAGATGTTGAATTTTTTGATTTGGGCTTGATGATTATTGATGAGGAGCAACGTTTTGGAGTTAAGCATAAGGAAAGATTAAAAGAGTTAAAAACTCAAGTCGATGTGTTGACCTTGACAGCGACACCTATTCCACGGACCTTGCACATGTCTATGCTTGGTATTCGTGACTTGTCCGTCATAGAAACTCCCCCCACTAACCGTTACCCTATTCAAACCTATGTCATGGAAACTAACTATGGTGCAGTGCGTGATGCCATCTTGCGTGAAATTTCTCGTAATGGTCAAGTTTACTATGTGCATAATCGTGTAGAGACTATTGAGCAAAAGGTTTCACAACTGCAAGAGCTTATTCCAGAAGCTCGCATTATAGCGATACATGGTCAGATGAATGAGATTCAAATGGAAAACACACTGTTGGATTTCATCAGCGGGGAGTATGATGTTCTTGTAGCAACAACGATTATTGAGACGGGAGTTGATATTCCTAACGCCAATACGTTGTTTATTGAAAATGCAGACATGATGGGCTTATCTCAACTCTATCAACTCCGTGGGCGTGTGGGGCGTAGCAATCGTGTTGCCTATGCTTATTTTATGTATCGTCCTGAGAAGGTATTGTCAGAAATTTCTGAGCAAAGATTGGAAGCTATCAAAGGTTTCACAGAACTAGGTTCAGGATTTAAGATTGCCATGCGAGATTTGTCTATTCGTGGAGCAGGAAATCTGCTAGGGGCGGAGCAATCAGGATTCATTGATACCATTGGATATGAACTTTATGCACAACTTTTAGAGGAAGCTGTACATAAGCAAATAGGGACAGGCAAGCAAAAGAAAAAAACCAATACTGAAATTGTGCTTGGTTTAGATGCCTTTATTCCTGACTCTTATATCACAGATGAACGGCAAAAAATAGAAATCTACAAACGTATCCGACAGGTAGAGTCCAGAAAACACTATGAAGACTTACAAGAAGAATTGGTTGACAGGTTTGGAGAATATCCTGATGCTGTCGCCTACCTCCTAGAAATTGGTTTACTCAAACTTTTCTCTGATCAGTCGTTGATTGCAAAAATTGAAAAGAAAAGGTTTGAAATCATTGTCTCTTTTGAGAAATCCGCTCACACCACTTATGATCCGCAAGCTTATTTCAAAGCCCTTTCCTATACGAACCTCAAGGCTAAAATTGGAGAGCAATATGGACAAATGATCATTCGCTTTTCGACGGAAGGTAAGAATGATGTCGTCTTAGTTAATGAATTGATGGGATTTGTAGAAGCGTTATCCGAGATAAGAGATGAGAATGAAAATAGGGTACAAGACTAGAAAATATATGGTTTAATCAAAATATTTATGAAAAAATAGAATTAAGAAAAAAATCAGCTACTCAGCTGATTTTTTCTTTTCATTGATTTTATCTAATTGTGTTTGTAGGGCTCTTTCGTATTTTCCTAAGCCATCAGATTGGAAGTAATCTGCATTTTTGAGTTTGTCAGGCAGGTACTGCTGATTGACCCAATGTTCAGAATAAGCGTGAGCATAGTGATAACCTTCTGAACGTCCTAAATCTTTTGCTCCGGCATAGTGTCCGTCCTGCAAATGAGCAGGAATAGGAAGATTTCCGTTTTTTTCTAAATCAGAAAGGGCTGAATCTATGGCTACGTAAGAGGCATTTGATTTTGGAGAGAGTGCTAAATCAACAATGACATTAGCGATAGGGATACGTGCTTCGGGGAATCCTAATCTTTCAGCTGCTTGCACAGCAGTAACAGTATGAACGGCAGCATCAGGATTGGCTAACCCAATGTCTTCATAGGCGATGACAGTCAATCGGCGTGCCAAACTCTGCAAATCCCCGCCCTCAATCAACCGTGCAGCATAGTGTAAACTTGCATTTACATCAGAACCACGGATGGATTTTTGAAGAGCAGACAGTAAATCATAGTGAGCATCTCCTGCTTTATCAAAAGTTATCGCTCGTCTTTGCAAAGAATTTTCCATATCTTCTAAGGTTACACGGTGATTTTCAGATGAAAGGACAGCCAATTCTAAGGCGTTCAATGCTGAACGAACATCTCCATTGGTTGAGTGTGTCAGAAAATAGAGAGCATCCTCAGTCAACGTCACTTCAAAGTCAAATCCTCTTTCCTTATCTTGTAAAGCAAGATTTACAGCTTTTTCTAAATCTAAGGCTTCTAACGGGAGAAGCTCA
>WREM01000050.1 GCA_009779335.1 Streptococcaceae bacterium
TCAATCATATAATAATTGTCTGCAGAGGGTGCAATGATAGGTGTAAACCCAAAAGCTAGGGAAGCATTAAGCTCTGGAGAACTTGGCCAGTCCTTTTCACTTTCGTGGATGTAAATCGGAGTATCAGGGTACTTATCTATAACCGATTTTAAGCCAATAATATGATCGAAATGAGCGTGAGTGAGTAGCACGGCAGATAAGGGAAGTTGTGTCTGTTTCAAGGTTTTCAATATTTCGTCTTGATTACTCCCTGGATCAATGACGATACAAGAAGTATTATTGGAGAGGATATAGGTGTTTTCTTGAGCAACTGTATTGACAATTTTTTTAATTTTCATTTTTATCTGGAAGGTTTGGTAGAAGGGGCTACTGGTGCAGTAGAAGGAACAGAAGATGATGGAGAAGGAGCTGGTGTATAAGTTCTTGCAGGATCTTTATAAGAATTTGAACCATCAGTAATAGAAACTTGATTTCCATTTTGAACCATATTACTTGGCATGGTCCAATCTTGCACACTGTACGGATTAGGATAGAGTGTGGTCATCATTGCTTTGAAGACTCGTGCAGGGATATACATGGTATCTCCATAAATAGGTTGAAGACGGTTTTTATATCCTTCCCATGTAGCCATTGCATATTGTGGAGTATAACCTGCAAAGAGTTCATCTGGGGACATTGAACCACCCATAAGATTAGGGTATCCTGCATTGGCTAGGGCTTGTTTATACTCATCATCCGTATAATTGGAAGTCCCTGTCTTCCCAGCAGAAGGCAAACCGGGGACTTGGGCATAACGTCCAGTAGAGAGTGCAATGTTAGGATTGTCCCCACCAGAGATGACATCTTTAAGAATATTTGTAATAGCATAGGCTGTGGAAGGTTTCATGACTTGCGTGCTTTGAGGTTTATAATCTACTTCTTTGCCGTTAGGATAGACAATCTTTGTCACATAGTAAGGCTTTGTATAGACACCGTTATTAGAGAAAGCACCGTAAGCGGCTGCCATTTTCAATGAGCTTGCTCCGTATTGATCAGAACCTCCACCTTGCCCGGGTGTATTAGAAGAAATGGCATTAGAATAAACAAGTGGATCAAAATTGATTCCCAATGATGAAACAAACTTGCTAGAGTTATCAAGACCAACAGCGTTCAATGTTTTCACGGCTGGAATATTACGAGAAAGAGCAAGTGCTTGACGAACAGTCAAGTTCCCCATGTATAGATTATCCCAGTCATTAAGCTGAGTGCTAGGGTCGTTAGGATAATAATAAGGTCCAGTATCACTGACATAATTTCCTGTTGAATTATAAACCCCATTTTCAAAGGCAGGTCCGTAATCAACGATAGGTTTCATAGATGATCCCCAGTCACGGTCAGTCTGTACAGCTTGATTAAACCCAAAAGTTACACCTGCAGGTTGATTCCGTCCACCTACTTGTGCGACAACAGCACCTGTCTGAGTATTGACGACTGTTGATGCTACTTGTAAGTCTTGATTAGGGAATGGGATGTAATCAGAGGTGTTGATGATATTGTAAAGGTTTTGTTGAGCAGTGGAATCCATTCCAGTGTAGATTTTAAGACCTGCATTGGTTACATCTTCGCCTGTTTCTTGATTGGCTTCATCAACTACTTGTTTGAGATAATTATCTGCATAGGCAGGGATATTTGCACTTTGTTTTAAAGGAATTAATCCATCAGTAATAGGTGTAGCTAGAGCTCTATCCTTGTCTGATTCGCTGATTTTCCCGTATTTATACATGGCGTTGATGACTAAGTCACGACGGTATTTGGCAGCATCAGGATTAACATAAGGGTTGTAGGTGGTTGGAGCTTGAGGCATTCCTGCAAGTAATGCAATTTGTGCAGTAGATAAATCGTTTAATGATTTACCATAATAAGCTTTAGAAGCCGTCCCCATTCCGTAGTATCCATTAGCCATATTTACCTTGTTGACGTAGGCGGTGAAGATTTCTTCTTTACTGTATTTTTGATTCAATTCAACAGCCATCCAAGCTTCTTGGACTTTAACACGCAAAGTTTGATCAGATTTATCAGTTGAGAAGAATGACAGTTTGATTAATTGCATATCAAGAGTAGAACCACCATTGACCGAAGTAGATTGAATGTTATGAATGAGCGATCCACCAATACGAATCGGGTCAACGCCACGTGTATTAAAGAAACGATGGTCTTCTATTGAAGTCACGGCATCTACAAGTTTTGAAGGAATGGCATTAGGTTGTACAAGTTCACGTTGCTCAGTTCCAAGTTGTGCAATGACATTGTTGTCTTTGTCATAAATGACAGTAGAAGGCTGGGATTGAATCTTAGCCATGTCCAATTTAGGTGCGTCTTTTGCATAGTAGTAAAAAACAGCTCCACCAATTACAAGTCCTAAGACAAGTACCGCAAGTAGAATAGTAAAAATAAACTTAAGACTTACAGTTAAAAGGCTTTGTTTCTTTTTGTTCTTTTTTTTGTTTTTGTTTTTCTTTTTTTGTTGAATTTTTATTTTCTTTTACCTCAGCATTAATTTATTTACAATGTCTAAGTAAGGAACACGGGGGATTTTACCCAACATTATCTCATGTCCCATTTCTTTAATGTAATCAAGCGGAATGGATTTCAACCCTTTCTTTTGATGATAGAAATCAATCAAGTCAGATGCAGGAAGCAAATAGGTTTGTTCCAAGGCTGTGAAATGGAGCAAAACAAATGCAATTCCCCCTTGTTCCAAGACTTTTTCCATGTGAATAATCTGATGTTCATGGAAGTTTTTCATAGGGAAACTTGTTTTTTGCTGTGTTTCTTTAGCTTCAAAATCAATGTATTTCCCTTGATAAACTCCTGAATAGTCAGTAGTAGAAGCTTGCTTAAAGTAGGCTTCTGTGATTTTAGCCCGACTACGCATGGGATAATCAACCTTAACGATTTGTATAGGTGTCGGTTTCTTGTGAATGACTGCAACTCCATGGGCTAGATAATAATCGTTTGTCGCATTGATTTCAAATTCAAAATTCATTCCTCGTTTTCCAAATTGAACCTTATTCTTTTCAGGAGTTGAAGATTTAGGTTTATTAGGAGAGAGGTTTTTTGTTCCTTGAGGATATTTTATCATTTTTACTCTCTTTGCATTAAAGATTTGCGTAAATTATCTTGCTTGGTCTTTATTAAAAATTAAGATAATTATATAATGTATATTATACCACAAAATTGAATGAGGAAAAACAATGGAAACAATGCTTGTTATGGGTTATAGTAATTTTGATTTGGGGATTTTTGATGATAAGGATATAAAAGTGACCATTATCAAAAAGGCAATCAGAGAGAGATTGATATCATACATAGAGCAAGGCTTGAAATGGTTAATTTTCACAGGGAATATGGGCTTTGAATATTGGGTATTGCAAGAGTCAAAATCATTACAAGAAGAGTACAAGTTTCAGCTGGCAGTTATATTTGATTTTGAAACACATGGGCAAAATTGGAACGAGAGTAATCAAATGAAATTATCAGAATTCAAAAATTTAGATTATGTCAAATATGCCTTTGAATCTTATGAAAATGCTAATCAATTCAGAACCTATAATGATTTTTTACTGGATAATTCAGATGGAGCCTTTGTTTTTTATGATGAGGAAAATGAGACAAAACTCAAATATATGACCACAAGAATGAAAAATCAGGACGTTTATATCCTTGATTTTCTCACATTTGAAGACTTACAGGACATTTATGAAGATATGAACAATTAGGAGTGTATTTCCTTTTTTTGACAAGATAAATCTGTTATACTTGTAAGACAAGCTTTAAGAGAGGGGAGTAGAAGTGATGATCGATTTATTTCTGTCACCGTCATGCACAAGCTGTCGAAAAGCAAGAGCATGGTTAGACACTTATCAGCTTGATTATGTCGAGCATAATATATTGACACAACCTATGACAGAAAAGGGATTGAAGAAGATTCTGTCTTTGACTGAAAATGGAACGGAAGATATCATTTCTACCCGTTCTAAAATTTTTCAGAAATTAAAGGTAGATGTCAATGAGTTTACAATCAATGAGCTGATTGAGCTATTAAAGGAACATCCCGATTTATTGAGACGTCCTATTATTACAGACAGCCAATTTCTACAAATTGGGTTTAATGAAGATGAAATTCGAGCATTCTTACCTCGTTCGTATCGCCGAGCAGGGATGGCAAAAGCAATAGAAAGAATAGAAAACGAGTGAATGAAAATTATGCTTACCCCTTAGATTATACATGGACGACAGAAGAGATAACGATTGTTTTTTCTTTTTTTAAGCAAGTGGAAAATTATTACGAGAACAAAAGAGACAACCAAGAATTTTTGAAGGCTTATCAAAAATTCAAAACAGTAGTTCCCTCTAAAATGCAGGAAAAACAAATAGGAAAAGAATTTGAACAAAATAGTGGCTATTCTATTTATGAGGCTCTTCAGTCAGTTAAATCCGTCAACAATACGTGATAAATTTTGGTTTATGAATCAATTTTCTAAAATGTGTTACAATAAAAAATAAAAAATATAGAAAAGTGAAATTTATGGATCAAATAATCGTAAAAGGTGGACATACAAAACTTCAAGGAACAGTAGAAATTGAAGGGGCGAAAAATGCAGTCTTACCTCTTCTTGCAGCGACACTGTTACATAATGAAGGTGAGGTTGTTTTGCGTAATGTCCCTCGTTTGAGTGATGTTTATGTCATGAATGACCTTGTCAGACATCTTGGTTCTGATCTTTCTTTTGATGAAGAAGCAAAGATTGTACGAGCTGGTGCTGCAAAAGAAGTCGAGATTAAAGCACCTTATGAATATGTCAGTAAGATGCGAGCATCTATCGTGGTTATGGGTCCTATTCTTGCTCGTAATGGAAAAGCTCGTGTATCTATGCCTGGTGGATGTTCGATAGGATCACGTCCCATTGATTTACATTTGCGTGGTTTTGAACTCATGGGTGCAAAAATAACTCAAACAGCTGGGTACATTGAAGCGACAACGGACAAACTCAAAGGTGCCTATATCTATATGGATTTCCCATCTGTTGGGGCTACTCAAAATCTTATGATGGCAGCGACCTTAGCAGAAGGAACAACCACGCTTGAAAATGCCGCTCGTGAACCTGAAATTGTTGATTTGGCTAATCTTTTAAATAAGATGGGTGCGGATGTCAAAGGTGCAGGGACTGAGACGATTGTCATAAAAGGTGTGGAATCTATGCACGGTGCACAACATTCTGTTGTGCAAGATCGTATAGAAGCAGGGACATTTATGGTTGCTGCAGCGATGACTCAAGGAGATGTGCTTATTAAAGAAGCAGTACCTGAGCATAATCGTCCACTTATTTCAAAATTAATAGAAATGGGTGTTAAGTTTGTTCAAGAAGAAGAAGGAATGCGAGTAAAAGGACCCGAACGTCTAAAATTTACCCATGTTAAGACCCTTCCACATCCCGGTTTTCCAACAGACATGCAAGCACAAATGACTGCTGCACAAGCTATTGCTGAAGGGGAGTCAACGATGATTGAGACAGTTTTTGAAAATCGTTTCCAACATCTAGAAGAAATGCGTCGTATGGGTGTTGATGTTGACATCACACGAGATACTGCTCAAATAGATGGGCGATTAGATTTACAAGGTGCTCGAGTGAAATCTACAGATTTACGTGCTTCTGCTGCACTCATTCTTCTTGGAATGGTTGCAGATGGAGAGACTGTGGTCAGCAAACTTAATCATTTGGATAGAGGGTACTACAACTTCCATGAAAAGTTAAAAGCCCTGGGTGCAGATATCGAACGTGTATAAAATTTGAAAATAAAAAAATCAATGCTCAGTTGATTTTTCTTTTTGTCGTAAATTTTTAGTAGTGGAGAGGAAATGCCAGAAATTCAAAGCAATAAACAAGGCACCTGATAAGAATATTGCACGATAGCCAAATAGATTAGCGACCAATGCTCCGATTAAAGGTCCAATGACATTTCCAATGGAAGCAAAAGACTGATTGTAAGCAAAGACTCGGCTGGTCATCTCACGAGGTGCAGATTTAGAGAGGAGGGAATTAATCTGTGGGAGCATGGTTGCATCAGAAATTCCAATTAGAAAACGAAGAAACATAAGGACAAAGACACTAGAAACAAATGCAGTTGGCACTTGTACAAGAAAGGCAAGGATGAATCCAGCTCCTAGAATGTAATGAGGCCCAATCTTATCTCCCAATTTACCGAATTGTGGAGCAGCAATAATGGTTGCAATACCGGGCATAGCAGCAACAATACCGACAAGTAAAGTGATGGACCAGTTTGTATGATTGATTTCTCTGACAAAGAGAGCCATGATGGGATTGATAGAGGTGCTCACCACTTGAATGACCGTTGTCGTGAGAAAAAGCCCAAACAGAAAGTCTTTATCGGGTAAATTTTTGAAAGATAATTTTTGAACAGATTTTGTATGGTCAAGATTTTCACGAGGAGTATGTTTTTCTGTTACGGCAAATAGGGTAAGGAGAAAAACAAGGAAAAGCAACCCTCCTGTGAGTAAAAAAGAATCTCGATAGGAGAAGGTGGAGGCGATAACCCCACCAATAAGTGGACCGGCTAATTGTCCTGAAGTAGTTCCTGTGGCGATGATGCCTAAGGCTTTTCCCGCTTTTTCTTTTGGTGTTTGAGTGGCAATGAGAGCAATAGCATTAGAAATGAATCCCCCAAAGATACCTTGTAAAGCTCGTAAAAACATGAGTTGCCAGACATTAGTAACAAAAGCCATAGCAGAGATGACCAGTGCCATTCCTAAAGAGGCACGGAGTAACATGGGACGACGCCCATATTTATCTGCTAGACGTCCCCACAAAGGAGAAATAAGAGCTGTCATCACAAAGGTAATGGCAAAAGTGACACTTGAAAAGATATTGAGTGTAGTCGTATCAAAATGTCCCAAATCTTCTATGTAGAGAGGGAGGAAAGGCATAATAGATGAGAATCCTACTCCTACCATGAATACACCAAACCAAAGGACAAATAAATTTCGTTTGGCTTCTTTCGCATTATCTAAATCATCCTGATTTATATTTTTTTCTGTAAATTTATCCATAAAGAAGATTATAGCTCTGAAAAAAGAAGATGTCAAAAATTTTGAAAATAA
>WREM01000051.1 GCA_009779335.1 Streptococcaceae bacterium
CATGATAATTCTGGGAAGCAATACATGGAGCAAATTCGTATTGTAAGGCAAACTCTACTCAATAGAGATTGGGATGAAGCCATCAAAAAATATGTGCGTGGTTTCATGATTGAATCTTATTTAGAAGACGGTCGTCAAGATAGTCCAGAGGTTTTTGGGAAGTCTATTACGGACGCTTGTCTAGGTTGGGATAAGACAGAAAAATTGATTAAAGAAATCTATCAAGCAGAAATGAAACTTTGATATCACAAAAATTTGCAACCCTTTTCATTTTGTGATAAAATGGATGAATTGGTAGGCTTGTAAGGTTTTATCAAAAAAATTGAAAATTAAGGAGATCCATAAAATGGCATCTAAAGACTTCCACATCGTTGCAGAAACTGGTATTCATGCACGTCCAGCTACATTACTTGTGCAAACAGCTTCTAAATTCACATCAGAAATCAACCTTGAATACAAGGGTAAATCAGTAAACTTGAAATCAATCATGGGTGTTATGTCACTCGGTGTTGGTCAAGGGGCTGACGTAACAATTTCAGCTGAAGGGGCAGATGCTGATGAAGCAATCGCTGCAATCGCTGAAGAAATCGTTAAAGAAGGGCTTGCTCAATAATGACATCTATGCTTAAAGGTATCGCTGCATCATCAGGTGTAGCTGTAGCAAAGGCATACTTGCTTGTTCAACCTGACTTGTCATTTGAGACAAAATCAGTAGAAGACTCTTCAAATGAAGAAGCTCGCCTAGATGCAGCCTTGGTTGCAAGTCAGGATGAGCTTTCTTTAATTAAAAGCAAGGCCGAAGGATCACTTGGTGCGGAAGCTGCATCAGTTTTTGACGCACATTTAATGGTCCTTTCTGACCCTGAAATGATTGGTCAGATTAAAGCTACAATTCAAGATAAAAAAACAAATGCAGAATCAGCCCTTAAAGAAGTAACAGATATGTTTATTGGTATCTTTGAGGGAATGGAAGACAACGCTTATATGCAAGAGCGTGCTGCAGATATTAAAGATGTGACCAAGCGTGTATTGGCCAATCTTTTGGGTGTTAAACTCCCAAGTCCAGCCATGATTGATGAGGAAGTTGTTGTTGTGGCAGAAGATTTGACACCATCTGACACTGCTCAATTAGATAAAAAATTCGTAAAAGCTTTTGTTACTAATATCGGAGGTCGCACCTCTCACTCTGCCATCATGGCTCGTACGCTTGAAATACCTGCTGTTCTTGGAACTAACAACATTACTGAGTTGGTAAAAGATGGTCAAATGTTAGCTGTTAATGGAATCACGGGTGATGTTGTCATTGAACCATCAGAGACACAAGTTCAAGAATTTCATACTGCTGGTCAAGCCTATGCCGATCAAAAAGCAGAATGGGCAGCATTGAAAGATGCTGAGACAGTTACTGCCGATGGTAAGCATTTTGAACTTGCTGCCAATATTGGTGCACCTAAAGACGTTGAAGGTGTAGTTGAGAATGGTGGAGAAGGTATCGGTCTTTATCGTACAGAGTTTCTTTATATGGATTCTCAAGATTTTCCAACAGAAGATGATCAATATGAAGCTTATAAGGCAGTTCTTGAAGGAATGAATGGTAAACCAGTTGTTGTTCGTACAATGGATATCGGTGGTGACAAAACTCTTCCTTACTTTGATTTACCTGAAGAAATGAATCCATTTCTAGGGTGGCGTGCTTTGCGTATCTCGCTTTCTCAAGGTGGAGATGCCATGTTCCGTACACAACTTCGTGCTCTTCTTCGTGCTTCTGTACACGGGAAACTTCGCATCATGTTCCCGATGGTTGCATTACTTACGGAATTCCGTGCAGCCAAGAAAATTTATGATGAAGAAAAGGCTGAACTTACTTCAGAAGGTATAGCAGTAGCAGATGATATTCAAGTGGGAATCATGATTGAAATCCCTGCAGCAGCAATGCTTGCCGATCAATTTGCTAAAGAAGTAGATTTCTTCTCCATTGGAACCAATGACTTGATTCAATATACAATGGCTGCTGACCGTATGAATGAACAAGTATCCTATCTCTATCAACCTTACAACCCCTCTATCCTACGATTGATTAATAATGTCATCAAGGCAGCTCATGAACAAGGGAAATGGGCAGGAATGTGTGGAGAGATGGCAGGAGATCAGACAGCCGTTCCTCTTCTTATGGGAATGGGATTAGATGAATTCTCTATGTCAGCAACCTCAGTACTTCAAACACGTTCACTTATGAAGCGTTTGGATACCACAAAAATGCAAGAACTTGCCAACAAAGCATTAACAGAATGTGCCACAATGGAAGAAGTTGTCACATTAGTTGAGAGCTATACAAAATAAAAAACGCCTAGGCGTTTTTTTATTGTTGGCTAATAGGACAATCAGTTAATAGCTGTAACAATGAATGTAATGGGACAGATAATTTATTGCACTGATACGGTCTATTAGAATGGTAAACCTTTGGTCAGTCCTCCTAATTTTGATTCGGTAGTTGTCTCAATCTGTGTCAATCCATCGTTGATTGCAGAAACAATCATATCAGAAAGTGTATCAGAATCATCAGGGTCGATTAAATCTCTGTTAATGTCAAGTTTTACAAGTTTACGGTCGCCTGTAAACTCTGCTGTCACTAACTCCTGTGCAGATTTACCAGTAAAAGTGGTATTAGCGATTTCTTCTTGAGAAGCTTGCATTTGTTTTTGCAATTTTTGAGCTTGTTTCATCATGTTTTGCATATTCATCATAGTGTTTTTCCTCCGAGTAATAAAGTTAAATTAAAACCGTCCAATTTGGACGGTTGATATGCGGTGGGAGGGACTTGAACCCTCACGACCTAAAGCGGTCACAGGATCCTTAGTCCTGCGCGTCTGCCAATTCCGCCACCACCGCTAGAAATTGATACCTTAATATCTTATCATTTTTATTGCTCCTTTGCAAGTTTTTATGAACAAAAAAAGCAGTCATTTACTGCTTTTTATTTGTTGTATTGATTCATGAAATCAGATACGGTTTTTCGGTAGAGACTAGGATCAGTTTCAAATGATTTAGCGTGAGTTGCACCTTTTACTTCTAATTTTTCCTTTGGTGTGCCTGATTTGACTGCATTGTAGTTAATGTCTAACATATAAGTAGGGACATAAGTATCTGCACTACCATGAATTAAGAGAATTGGAAGTTTGTCTTTAGCCAATTCATCGGTTGAGCTACCTTGTTGATAGTACCAACCTTGACGAATTTTATTCATGAGAGAAACACTGTAAAGTAGGGGGAATTTAGGAATGCCATATTGAGCTTTTGCTTGGAAGGACAACTCATCAAAGACATTAGAGTAACCACAATCTTCGATAATGTTCTTGACAGATGAAGGGAGACTGGATTCACCAGATGCCATCATGACAGTTCCTCCTCCCATAGAGACTCCAAATAAAGTGGTAGAAACGTGAGGGTCATTTTTTTCTAAGAGTTGAGCCCATTTGATGACATCATATTTATCTTTATATCCATAAGTAATCATATCTCCTTGAGATTCTCCATGTCCACGATTATCAGGCATGAGCACATTATATCCGAGTTCATGGAAAAGTTCACCGTATTGACGCATATTTGATTTATCTTCACGGAAACCATGTACAACAATAACGGTTTTATCAGTTTTTTGAGCGGCAGGGACATACCAAGCGTCAAGTTTGAGCCCATCATTTTCAATGGTCAATGTGGATTTTTTTAGCTGGTCAAATTTTTCAACCAAGGGATAGTTAGGGCTGGTTTTAGCCACTTGAGAAATGGGGTTGTTATTTCTAACACTGGCAATATTGTAGAAATAGAAGGTTGCACCAATGTCTGCAATAAGTAAGACGGCAAGAATAGTGATGCTAATTTTAAGTATACGTTTTTTATTTTTTTTCATACCCCTATTCTAAAATAAATTTTTAGAAATTGCTATTCTTCCGATTTTTGTATCCACAGAGAGTAAAAACAAAGGACTTCAAAACGTACATTTTGAAATATGGTATAATAGAAGTGATAATTTCTTAAAGAGGAGTATAGTTTGGCTATCGCAAAAACTCATCGAGTGAAACGCTCTAAGGATTTTGATTTGATTTTTGGAGCAAAAGACAGTTATGCCAACAGAAAGTTTGTTCTTTATAAGAAAGATACACAAGGTCCGCATTATCGTGTGGGGATTTCTGTCAGTAAAAAACTTGGGAATGCAGTCATGCGAAACCGAATTAAACGCCTGATTCGTCATGCCCTTGCTGAGATGAGTAATCATCTCAATGCAGAGGACTTTGTGATCATTGCAAGAAATGGCATACAGGAGCTTACGTATGAAGAGATTAAGCAAAATCTTCAGCATGTATTGAAATTATCAAAAATTTATAACAATGGAGAAATGGATTGAAAAAGAAAATAGCTTTGATTTCTATGCTTGGTAGTGCTTTATTGTTACTAACGGCGTGTGGAACGTCTGAGGTAACAAAGCATTCAACTAGTCTTTGGGATCAAATCGTGTATGCTTTTGCTGCAATCATTAAATTCCTTTCATTTGGTGGGCTCACTGGTGTTGGTATTATTTTATTTACAATTATTGTACGTACCGCTTTATTGCCACTCATGAGTATGCAAATTAAGTCAAGCCAAAAAATGCAGGAAATACAGCCTGAAATTAAGAAAATTCAGGCAAAATATCCAGGGAAAGACAGTGAATCTCGTCTTCAAATGAATAGTGAAATTCAAGGCCTCTATGCAGAAAATAAAGTCAGCCCTTATGCAGGCTGTTTGCCTTTATTGGTTCAAATGCCTATCTTATGGGCTTTGTATCAAGCTTTGACACGTGTCGATTTTTTGAAACATGGGACGTTTCTTTGGTTCAATATCGGACTTAAAGATGGGACAATGGTTTTACCCGTCCTTGCCGCATTATTCACCTTTGCATCATCTTACTTGACGATGAAATCTGCACCAGAGCGTAATATGATGACTCTGAGTATGACTGTTCTCATGCCCATAATGATTTTCGTTTTTTCAATGAATGTTGCGAGTGGGGTTGCTCTTTATTGGGTAATTTCAAATGCTTATCAAGTTTTCCAAACGTTACTCATTGCTAATCCTTATAAAATTATTGCTGCACGGGAAGAGAAAGTACAGCAAGAAAAAAATAAGATTAAAGCAAAAGAAAAAGCACTAAAAAAAGCAAAGAAAAAATAAGGTTATCCAAAAATTAAAGAGATATAAAAGTACAAAAGTACAAAAGTACAAAAGTACAAAAGTACAAAAGTACAAAAGTACAAAAGTACAAAAGTACAAAAGTACAAAAGTACAAAAGTACAAAAGTACAAACCTAAGGAGTTATTTTATAAATGGCTATTTTTACAGGAGAAACAGTTGAAATTGCGATTGAGCGTGGACTGAAAAGATTAAAAGCAAAGCGTGAAAACGTACATATTCGTGTAGAACAAAGAGATAAAAAAGGTTTTCTCGGTATTGGGAAGAAACGTGCCCGTGTGAATATTGAAGAAATCGAAGATGTAACAGTACGTAAGGCAGATTTTCTTGCTGAGCGTGGGGTAGATACAGAAGAGAATGACTTAGGTGTACCTAAAGCACAATCTGCAATGGAAGCAACACTAGAATTGAGTCAGGTAGTGAAAGCTGTTCGTGCAGCTGAAAAAGAACACGACGGAGAATTCACAGCTGAAGAGCGTGAAGCACTTATTGAAGAAGCAAAAGTAAGTATCTCTCAAGATACGGCGGCACATAGAAATCCACTTGTATCAGAAGATATAATTGCTACAACTCAACAATCTCTAAGTGAAGAAGAGTCAAAAATTACTAATAAAATTTCGGTTTATCTGACACAAATTACACAAGAAATGGGAATTGCTACCACCATTTCTACTGAAAAGAAAGATAATCTAATTATTTTTCAGCTTAATTCTGAACATGATGCTTTATTGATAGGTAAGCATGGTAAGATATTGCAAAGTATGCAAGTTCTTGCAAAAACATACGCAAATAGTTTATCTGAAAATCGAGTGAAGATTGCAGTTAATGTTGGGGATTACTATGAAAAGCGTAAGGCTTATATCATAAGTCTGGCTCATCATGCAGCTGAACGTGCTCGTGCAGGTGAACCTGTCTATATTAATGATTTACAAGCTAATGAACGTAAAACGGTGCATAAGATTATTGCAGAAGAATCTGGAGTGGTCAGCTATTCTGAAGGGCCAGAATTTAAGAGATCGGTTGCTGTCAATAAAGAAGTTTGACAAGAGAACCAGAATAGTGTAAACTTATAAAGTATGCGTTAAGCAAAGACAAGTAAAGAAAGGGTGAACAAATGAAACGTACTTACCAACCACACAAAAAATCACGTAAGACAACTCACGGCTTCCGTAGCCGTATGGCAACTAAGAATGGACGTCGTGTTCTTGCAGCTCGTCGCCGTAAAGGTCGTGCTTCACTTACTGTTTAATCATAAAACCAGTTTTAACTGGTTTTTTTGTAGGAAAGTAATATAATGGAGTAAAGAAAAAGGAGTGAACATGAAAAAAATAAAAATTGCAGATTTAGAGGCTTCACAAATTGTACTAGGATGTATGCGTATCAATGAAGAGGGGAAAAATCCTGTTCACGTTATTGAGACAGCTTATGAAAATGGCATTAATTTCTTTGATCATGCAGATATATATGGTGGTGGAAGGTGTGAAAGTATTTTTTCAAATGCCTTAAAGCAGACTTCTATTCAACGTGAAAACATCATCTTACAATCTAAGCTTGGTATTCGTCCCAACATTGCTTATGATTTTTCAAAAGCATATATCATCAAGTCTGTAGAAGGTATTTTAGAGCGTTTAGACACAGATTACTTGGATACACTGCTTTTGCATCGCCCAGACAGCCTCGTGGATCCTACTGAAGTCGCAGACGCTTTCTATGAATTAGAAAAATCAGGAAAAGTCAGATATTTTGGGGTATCTAATCAAAATTCTATGCAAGTTGAACTCCTAAAAACAGCTGTTCAAGTTCCCTTGTTATTTAATCAATTACAATTCAGCCTTGCTCATACCGGAATGATTGACCAAGGTTTCCATGTCAATATGAAAGACGAAGGAAGTATCATGCATGATGGTTCAATCTTGGAGTATTC
>WREM01000052.1 GCA_009779335.1 Streptococcaceae bacterium
TTCCAATAGGATGAGAATTGCTGTTTTCTACGCCAAGTGGAAATACGATAGTAAAGAGCAATGATAACAAACCGTATAAGAAAGAGTGCAGCAGTCAGGATTAGAGCCATGAAAATCAACCAAGAGTTAGAGTAATCATGATCCAGTAAGAGAGGTACAACAAATTCGTGAAGTTCAATTCCTAAGAAAAGAAAGACGACAGAATTGAGCAAATAGGTAATCAGTTCCCAAATGGTATGTGTTACTTTGGTTACTTGTGCATCAAATAAAGTAACTTGCTTAATACCATTGGCCTGCATGACACCTGCAACCACGACAGCAATAATCCCTGATAGATGGAACTTCTCTGCAATGAGAAAGGCAGATAAAGGCACAATGAATTCAATAATCAGGTATCCTGTCACATCTCTGGCATCTACATCTTCTAAAATACGGAGAGTGAGATTTCTAAGAAGGACAATGATGAACCCTACAGCAGCTCCCCCTACAGCAGATACGATGAGATTGATTGTACCGTGAGTTGCGGAGAACTCTCCTGTTTCTAGGGCAGTGATGGCGATACCAAAGGCAATCAATCCTGAGGCGTCATTAAGTAAACCCTCTCCTGTGAGGATACTCATGATACGCTTGGGGAAGGTCACACGCTTAGATATAGCTCCGACTGCTACAGCATCAGTAGGAGAGAGACTTGCCCCTAATGCAAAGCAAGCTGCCAAAGGTACAGTGGCGTAGAGCGAATGAAAAAGCCCCCCCAGACCTAATGTGGTAATAAAAACCAAAGGGAAAATCAGGATTAAAATAGTCTTAGATTGTTTGAAAATATGCTTGATGTCAGCCTCTTCGCTCTCACGAAAAAGTAGAGGAGCAATGATAAATCCAATGAAGAAGTGAGGATCAACATTAAGAATATTTGAAGCTCCCATGAATCCAAGAAAAAGTCCCATAACAACTTGAACAAGTGGAAGTGCAAGCTTAGGAAATACTTTGTTGATTACATTTGAAACCACCAATGCGGCCAGAAATATGATGATGTAGAGTAAGACGTGAGACACAAACCCTCCTTCTTGTAGATAGTTTGGGATTAATTATTTTTTGTAAATAATTCTTTCTTTTGAGCGATTTTTTGAGCGATTTTTGAACAATCTTTTTTATTAAGCATGAGCTTACAGCGTTTAAGTTCTAACTCTGCCAGTTGACGTTTAAGGCGTTCTTTCTTTGCTGTATCAAACTCCCCTTCTTGAATGTATTCGAGTTTTTGTTCTAGGAGTGCACGCTTTTCGGAAATGGCTTCTAAATGATGTTTCAAATCTTCTTTCTGATCTTTGTCGTTTTCTTGTAATTGGGTTAAACGCTCTTTGATAAGTGTTTCTTTCTCATTCATCAAGTCAAACATCTCGTTGATTCTCTTCACTTTTTCGTCAGAAGTCATGTGAGCATGTATGTGTTCTTCAGATGTTACATTATCGTTGTTTTTGGCTAGATAGCGATCTCGTAAATGATTGAGCTGCTCTTCAAGTTTTTTGTTTTCCATGATAGTTACTCCTTTCAGAATAGATGTGTATGAGTACTATTATATCACAGTAGAATAAAAATAAAAAAGAGGAAAAACCTCTTTTAATTTTCATAAGTAATGATTGTATTTTTCTTTTTCCCACGGCGGATAACGGTTAATTGATTGTCAATCTTATCATTGTCAGAAAGGACATACTCTAAATCTTGGATACGTTCTCCATTAATATAGATGGCACCATTAGCCACATCTTCACGTGCCTGACGCTTAGATTGGACAATGCCTGAGTTGACAAGAAGTTCAATCAAGGTCATGTCTTCATTAGTTTGAGCCTGATAACGTGCCACATCATTACCGAATCCTGTGATGATAGAAGCAGCATCCAACTGTCGCAAATCTCCCCCACCGAATAAAACTTCGGTGATCTTTACGGATTTTTCAAAGGCGGCTGAACCATGTACGAGTGTGACAACTTCTTTGGCAAGAGTTTTTTGAGCTAGGCGTTGATGCGGAGCTTGAATGAATTCTTTTTCAATATGAGCAATTTCATCAAGACTAAGGAAGGTAAAGATTTTGAGCATTTTTACAGCATCGGCATCATCCACATTAAGCCAGAATTGATACATCTCATAAGGACTGGTTTTTTCAGCATCTAACCAGATGGCATTTCCTTCTGATTTCCCGAATTTCTTTCCTGCAGAATCTGTAATAAGAGGAAGTGTAATGACGTGTCCGGATTGGTCAGCCTTACGACGCAGAAGTTCTGTCCCTGCTGTCATATTTCCCCACTGGTCAGAACCACCAAGTTGCAGGGTAACATTATGGCGTTGGTTGAGCTCGTAGAAGTCATAACCCTGCATGATTTGATAGGCGAACTCGGTATATGAAATCCCAGTTTCCATTCGTTTTTTGACTGATTCTTTACTGATCATGTAGTTGATGGTAAAGTGCTTTCCTACATCACGTAGAAAGTCAATGAATGAGAGATTTTCAAACCAAATATAGTTATTAGTCATCTCAGCCTTATTGTCTCCTGAATCAAAGTTTAGGAAACGTTCAAGTTGGCTTTTGATTTTACGAGACCAGTTGAGTACAGTTTCTTTGGTCTGTAGAGAACGCTCATCGTCTTTGAATGAAGGATCCCCGATGAGTCCTGTTGCCCCACCAACTAGAGCATAGGGTTTATGTCCCGCTTCCTGTAGGCGTTTCATAGTGAGAATGAGTACCAAATTCCCTAAATGAAGACTGTCTGCAGTTGGATCATATCCCACATAGAAACTCACACTTTCTTCTGTAAGTGCTTTTTTTAGTGTCTTCTCATCAGTGGTTTGAAAAATAAGCCCACGAGCTTTCAATTCATCAAAAATATTCATTTTATACCTTTCATAATAACAGTAATATTCATTATATCACTAAATATAAAATAAAAAAATCATCAAAGATGATTTTTATCAAAGTGGATCGACTTGTAAACTTGCTATATTTGAACCGAGCGGAGCAATTTTATAAAATCTTTTTGAAAGTGAATTAAAAAAATCTAAGCTATCTTTGCCTAATTCTGATTTAACAGCGGGAAGAGCAAGAGTATAATAAAGGCGTTTAATCACATTGGGAACATATTCACCTGTTTCCATTAGATTTTTTGCTTTAATAAAAATTTCTCGTTCTTTATCAGATAGTGTTGGATTTTGAACAAGAACATAAATATCTTCCATCAATTTCTGCTCTTCTTTTGAAAATTTTACTTTTTTGGTTTTCCAAACATTATTTTCCCTCAGTTCTAGCCTTTATTATTTTTCTTTACGAATGTTGGATAGGTAAAGGCAATGATTGCAACTGCAAGGAGGAATCCTGCGAGTGTATCTGATGGATAATGTACTCCGATAAGCACACGTGAGAACATGGTGAGGAAAATCATTCCAAAAGCGAGGAGTCCGAGAATGAATTTACCAAATCCTGATTTTATATGTTGTATAAGGATAAGAAAGAGGCAAAGGAAGATAACAGTGGCAAAGACAGAGTGCCCACTGGCGAAAGATTTCCCAGACTCATTGGCAAAGGCGGGGAGTCGATATTCGGTTGGACGAACACGACCAATTACACTCTTGATAACGGTATTTCCTCCAACCGCAATAACAGCAGTAATGGCTAGCCAGAGAGCTCCAGCTTTTTGTCTGAAGATGAAGAGCAAGATGACTACCACGAGTCCGACGATAGCTCCGATTGTATCTCCAAGGAATTTGGCGATGACTGATGAGATAGAAACTAGGGTATGACTCCCCTGAAGGCTATGAGCCCATGACTGAATAGCAGGATCAATGAATGGCATAGGGCTGGTTTTATAATTGAGTTTTACGGCAATAAGCAGAACAAGAAAAATAAGTAAAGAAAGTGTTCCGATGGTATAAGAAAGTTTTTTATTCATTTTTTAATTTCCTTTAGTTAGATTGAGTTACTCAAATAGTATAACACAAAATATGGTACAATTAGTCTATTATTTTATAACAAAGGATATATCAAATTGAAAAAATTATTGACCATTACCCGAGATTTTTTTAAAAGCACTTTCAAATTTATTGGCCCTGTTCTTTTCTTTCATCTTGTCTTATTGGGGGTTGTTGTTCCGCTTTTAATTGGTGCGACGAACTATGTATTGAATAGTCGAGAGATTGATTATCTGTCTTATGATAATGTCTTTTCTATTATTATTCAACATCCCTTTATTGCCCTCTCGCTCTTAGTCATTTTGGCTCTGACCTTGGTTTTCATTTTCTTAGAGTTCACTTTCTTGATTGTACTGGTGCATTTCATCAATAAAAAAGAGAAAATCACACTGATGCAGTTGATCTATATCACTTTTTCAAGACTTAAGCACATTCGCCCATCAACCATTGGTTTTTTCTTGCTCTATTTTTTGATTGTCATGCCTTTTAGTGGAATGGCAAGCAATATGGATATTGTCTCAACCATTAGAATGCCTAATTTTATTGTCCAATTTATCGCATCAAGCAACTGGAAATTGTTGACCGCTTATCTGATTATTACAATCATCATCATGTATATTGCTTATCGTTTGATTTTTGTTTTGCCGTTGATCATTCTTCGGAAAGAAAAATTGAAAACGGCTTGGAGAAACAGTTGGCAACTTACTAAAAGAAAGTTGTGGACGTTTGCCTTTCGTTACTTTATCATGTCAGCCATTATCTATCTTTCCTTCTGGGCGTTGACTCATGGTCTAGTTATGCTACAGGAGGTGGCTGATAAATCTCTCTCACATAGTTCATTAGCTCTTGCGATGATTTCAATGACTGTCATACAGGTTTTATCTATGCTTTATATGATTCTGTCCATGCTCTTCCTCTTCTATGTTATAGTAAATCTCTTAGAAGAAGTATCTCCAACAGGAGAGATGCTTGATTTGAAGAAATTCAAAAAACGTAAGATTCTTTCAATTTCTTGGAAGGTCTTGATTGGAGTTGGTATTGTCTTGCTTGTCTTTGTTGATATGATTGCCAATTATCAGTATTTGACCAACAATGATTTATCCACCCCTGTCATCATCTCCCACCGTGGTGTGTCTGATGGTCAAGGCGTGCAAAATACGATTCCTGCTATGATTAAAACCAATCAAGAACATCATCCTGATTATGTAGAGATGGACATTCGCCAAACCTCTGACAAGCAGTTTGTTGTCATGCACGATGAAAATCTTAAGACTTTAGCAGGTAAAGATATAATTGTAGAAAATTCTACCTTGGCTGAGTTGACAAAATTAACAGTCAAAGAACATGGATATGAAGCGAAAATTCCAAGTTTTGATGATTATCTCAAAGAAGCAGATAAACTTCATCAAAAGCTCTTGATTGAAATCAAAGTGCCTAGCCATGCAGATGTCAATGCCGTTGCTCAAAACTTTGTCAATAGATATAAAGCAGACATCGACGCACATGGGCACCAAGTGCATAGCTTGAATTTCAAGATAGCAGAAGCGGTCAAAGACAAACACCCTTCAACATTTGTATCCTATATCATGATTTACAATTTTATAGGGGTACCTAAAGCTAATACAGATGCCTTCTCTGTAGAAACGTCAACACTCAATGCTCAGTTTGTAGATAAGGCTCATAGCTACAATAAGAAGGTCTATGCTTGGGACGTCAATGACATCAATACGATTCAACGTATGCGTTTCTACAATGTAGATGGACTCATTACAGATAATGCCGGTCTGGTCAAAAACACCTTAGAAAATAGTGAACAACTGACCTATGCTGAGAAGCTGAATATCTATCTCCTTGATTTAGGAAATACAGAATTGACCGATGCGATTACAAACGCAACAACACAAACAGATACATCAGGAATGTAAAATAAAAACTTCCATGAAAATGGAAGTTTTTTAATAGTTTTTGATTTGAGCGACTGTATTTGAATCTAAATTTTCAACGATGGTACGTAGATAGTTCTGAGCTTGATTATAATCCTCTAGGCTGAAAATGGCTTGATGGCTGTGAATGTATCGTGCACAGACACCGATCGTTGTAGATGGGACACCGTGATTTTGTAGATGAGCAGCTCCTGCATCTGTCCCTCCTTTTGAGATATAGGCTTGTGTTTGGATGGCATTTGATTGAGCTGTATCAAGTAAGAAAGATTTCATGTTGGGAAGCATGATATGACCCGGGTCATAGAAGCGTAGGAGTGTTCCTTGGCCGAGCTCTCCATTAGTATTTCCGAATGTATCAGAGGCAGGAGAACAATCAACAGCGAAGAATAAATCGGGCTTGAATTTGGTTGTAGAAACGTGTGCACCACGTAATCCCACTTCCTCTTGAACATTTGCTCCAATGATGAGCGTAACAGGAAGTGCTTTGTCTTTGAGGTATTCTAAGAGTTCGAGTATCATGAGACAGCCATAACGATTATCCCAAGCTTTTGCGATGACATTCTTGCCATTTGCTGAGAGAATGGTCTCAGTCTCAGGGATGATGACATTTCCTTGATTTACGCCATAGTCGAGGGCTTCATGTTTATCCGTGAATCCCGCATCAAAGATGATGTCTTCAACAGCAGGGATAGAGGGTGTAGCGTTTGTGCCACGCAGGAGATGCGGGGGAAGCCCCCCTGTGATGACAGGAATCTTGTCCCCTTTTTGTGTGAAGAGAGAAAACCGTTGTCCGCTCATGACAAGAGGATTCCATCCACCCAATGGAACTACACGGAAAGTCCCGTCCTCTTTGATGGAAGAAACCATAAATCCTACCTCATCCATGTGAGCAGCTACCATGATACGTGGAGCATTTTCTGTCTTAGATTTTTTAATGCCAAAGATACCCCCAAGCCCATCGTACTCTATGTCATCAACTAAAGGTGCCATCTTTTCTTTTAGGTATTCACGCATTGGAGTTTCAAATCCACTTGTTGCTTGAAGTTCAGTGATTTCTTTTATTTTGTCAAATAAAGTCATAGTCTTCTCTTTTCTATTGTGTTGATTTTATTATATCAGAAA
>WREM01000053.1 GCA_009779335.1 Streptococcaceae bacterium
ACTTTAAAATATATTCAACGTTATTATCAACTTCAAGAAGAGAATAAAGCCCATCTTTACAAAGAGAATGGCAAAAAAACGCCTACCATGTTTTTACCCCCAAAGACCATAGAGGATTTGGCAACTAAACGTCAAATTTATGAGGAAGTATCCAGAGAATCTTATGGATTCTTGGGGCGGACACCAGATTTCATTAATACAGGTGTTGCCATCGTAGATTATTATGCAGATGCACTTGGAGAAGATAAGCGAACCGATTATGCACGAAATATACGAACTTGGGCACAGAAAGTTAAAGATAGAGATTGGTTCATCAGTCATGCCATACAAAATCCACAAGTGGATCGTTCCAAAAGCTTGTCAGAGTTGTTAGATGAGGGTCAGGAATTTGCAGGTGTATGGATCAAAGAAGAACGTCTAGACGGAGTAATAGTCCGTGGAGCAAAACAGGTTAACACCTTAGCTCCTCTAGCCGATGAATTATTGGTTTTCAATTTACCGGGTTTATCAGAACAGGACAATAAGTTTGCCCTTGCTTTTTCTCTTCCTTTAGCGACAGAAGGTGTAAAAATTGTTTGTCGAAAGACAACCATGAAAGAGGGCTACTCACTCAGAGATTATCCCATTTCTAATGCCTTTGATGAGATGGATGCTTTCATTATCTTTGATGATGTCTTCATTCCCAATGGAGACTTGTTCGTTTGTGGTTCAGTAAAACATTCTAATGATTTCTTTGAAAAATCAGGTTTATTTGTACATACGGCACATCAAGATGAAGTCCGTGGTTATATCAAACTAGAATTTGTAACAGCTCTTGCCATCAGATTGGCAGAAAAATTAGGGTTAGAAGATTTCTTACGTGTGCAGGAAATGTTAGGAGAGCTAACAGTAAATCTTGAAATGATTAAATCAAGTGTGATTGCCAGTGAAGTGACGGCACATCTTGAAAATGGAGTGATGACTCCTAATATGCAAATCTTACTTGCTGTACGAGCTACTTTGACCAAGTATTATGATCAAGCGTTGCGTGTTATTGCTGAATTTTCAAGTGGGTCAATCGTGAGTACTCCTGATTTCCGTGAATTTGAAAATAGAAAAATTTCAGATGTACTTAAAGCAAGCCTGACCAGTCCTTTAATAACAGCCGAGGATCGTGTGTTACTACTTAATTTAGCATGGGATATTACAGGGGAATCCTTTGGACAGCGTCAACGTACCTACGAGTTTCTTCATGGAGGAAATCCTATGTGGATTAAGAGTAGGCATTGGAAAGATGCTGACTTAGACAAAGCTTTTGAAATGGTGGATAAAGTTTTAGAGAATGCGAAAATGGACAAATAAATTCAATCTTTACAGTTGTTTAATGCTGGTTGTGTTAATGCTACCAGTTGTTTTTCTATCCTTTGGAAAAGCAGACACTAGCGTGTCTGCTGTACAATCTCAACAAGTTCAACAAATTTTTTATACATCCATTCCTCAGAGACCTGTAGTCTTAAAAGAAGTTGTAAGTTATAAAGATGCAAGTCTTAAAGAAAAAACAGGACAAATCAAGCCAAAAACTCAACTGCAGATTATCGCTCTTAAAGGAAAATCTTTTGAACTGTCTAATCATCAATATGTAAGTGCAGATAGTAAGTCTATTATTTCAGATGTCTTAATGAGTAAGAAAGATGTCAATCAGACCATCTACACAACAAAGGCTGTGGATGTGCTTTATAATCCTTATACTACATTTGATACGCAAGTTTACATCACCCTTCCTGCAGGGCGAAGCCTACAAGCTAACAAGATGGCACGGACAAATTGGGGAACTTATTACCAAATTTCATTTAATGGGGGACAAACCGGTTGGGTGGATAGTCAATCTGTAACAACCAATAATCCACAAATGGTTGTTTTGCAAAAACTTTTGAATCAAAAATATTCCGACAGTAAATACTCTATTTATGTCAAAGATTTAGAAAGTGGAAACGTTATAGGTGTCAACCAAAATGAGAAAATGTATTCAGCCAGCTTATCCAAGCTTCCTATTCTCTATTGGGTACAAAAACGAATCAATAAGGGAGAAATTAATCTCTCAGATAATCTGACTTATACTTCAAAAGTGAATGGTTGGTCAGGGTCTTATGAAGCTAATGGGACAGGAAGTTTGCCTGATTCTGCAGACAAAAAAAACTACACTGTTCTTGATCTGATTAATCGCACAGCTAAACAATCGGATAATGTAGCCAGCAATATACTTTCTTATTATGAAACCAATCAATTCAATCCTGAATTTCAAAAGGAAATTGACCAAATTGCTGGAGGACATTGGGATATGAAAGAGCGCATTGTCTCTTCTCAAATGGTAGGTCAGGTTTTAGATGCTTTATATAATGAAGGTGGAGCCAGTTTTAACGCCCTCATCAATACTAATTTTGATAATATAAAAATTAAAGCTGGTGTTCCATCGAACATCACAGTTGCACATAAAATTGGTGATGCGGATGATTACTCACATGACGCAGCCATTGTTTTTGCGACGCATCCTTATATTTTAGTTGTGGAAACTAATGGAGGAGAAGGTCAAATCACCCAAATCTCTCAAGATGTTTATGGAGTTCTCAAATGAGTAAGGAAAAATTTCTAAAAATCAGCAAAGACAAGGAATATTTTAAGAACCATGGAAAAGTCTTGCTTGCCTTATCTGGGGGGCAAGATTCAATGACTCTCTTTAATTGGCTCTATGAATACAAAGAAGAACTGTCTATTGAGCTTGTCCTCGCTCATGTCAATTATAATTTACGCTCTAGTGCTGGAGATGAGGCAGAGAATCTAAAGGCATTAGCAGATTCAAAAAATATAAAGATTGAAATTATCAAATACCAAGAGAAAAAATTTACAGAAGAGTTAGGCCGTCAATTTCGCTATGATTTTTTTAAAGCAATGATGGAAAAGCATAATTGCACAGTTTTAGTCACAGCTCATCATCAAAACGATCAAGTGGAGACCATTCTCATGCGAGAAATCACAGGTCGTAGGCTGCGTCATTTGACAGGTATTTCAGATTGTCAACCTTTTGCAAATGGTCAATTAATTCGACCTTTACTCTTCTTTGAAAAGTCTGAATTAGATGCACCGTATTTTTTTGAAGACAGCAGCAATAAAGAAAATGATTATTTACGCAATCGTATTAGAAATCAAATTATTCCACAATTAACCAAAGAAAACCCTCAATTTATCTCAGCAATCCTTGATTTGAGAGAAGAAATAAGCGATGCTCAGTCGGTTATCAAGGAAAAGATTGAGAGTCTTCAGATTCTTGATGAAAAAATCCAACTGATGAAATTTCAAAGTCAGTCTAGTGCATTAAAAAAATTTATTTTGCAAGAATATTTGGAAAAATATTTCTCTCATCTGCAATTAAATAAGGCACAATTTAATGAAATTTTGCATATTCTTGAACAAGATCAACAATATCATCAAGCCATCAATAAAACACATCAGCTAATCAAAACAAATGAATCATTCTCTATTGAGCTTATCAATGAGGAGGATAAAAAATTAAGGGTATCTGAGACAGACCCTAAAGATGCCTCTTATATGAAGATTGTACTTGCAGGAGAAGGGAGAATTACCTTTCGCAAAAGGCAATCGGGAGATAAGATAATGGTGCATGGCATACATAAAAAGCTAAAAAATTATTTGATTGACAAAAAGATAGCACTAGCAAAGCGAGAGAATGATCTTATTCTAGTCAATGATGAGATTTTTGCCATGGTAGATGTTGCTTCTTTTGATTTGAGTAAGCAGGCTGAAAGTGATAAAATGAAGAGAGTGATTTGGGTAAAATATAGTCAAAATTGAAGGGGACATAATGTTAGAAAAAGTCATTGAAAGAGTATTGATTTCAGAAGAGGAAATTCAGGATAAAACTGTGGAAATGGGACGAACTCTTGCCGAGGAGTATGCCGATCAAAATCCGTTGATATTGGGAATTTTGCGTGGTTCTGTTCCTTTTCTATCTGATTTAATCAAGCGGATGGATATTGAACTTGAAATAGATTTCATGAATGTTTCAAGCTATGCAGGAACTGAAAGTACAGGAGAAGTGAAAATGCTTCTCGATTTGTCCCAGCCCATTAATGGACGTCAAGTTTTGATTGTAGAAGATATCATTGATACAGGTCGTACCCTTAAGTATTTGAAGGAACTTCTTGAGCATCGAGGAGCGACTGTTAAGATTGCTACTCTTTTGGATAAGCCAGACGGTCGTGTGGTTGATATTGAAGCCGACTATGTTGGTTTCACAATTCCCAATGAGTTTGTGGTAGGTTATGGATTGGACTATGATGAACACTACCGCAACTTCCCCTTTGTCGGTGTGCTTAAGAAAGAAATTTATAGTAAATAAGGCTAAGACTAAAGTATGAAATCGATAAAAATATGTCTCCAAGATAGTATTTTTTGCTGAAATATACTACAATAAGTAGATAAATTTTAATGTTTAGATAGGAAAATATGAATACAAATAATAATAAACCAAATGGTGGAGGCTTTGTAAAAAACACTCTTTTATGGGTGATTTTAGCAATCATGCTTGGCGTTGGTATTAACTATTTTATAAGTAGTAATCATTCTGATGTTGATAACATCAATTACTCTACTTTTGTAAGTGACCTAAAAGATGGAAAAATCAAAAATGTTACCTTGCAACCCAATAATTCTCTGGTTACAGTTACTGGGGATTATAAAGATGCAAAAACAGTAAAAAATGATAACAGTTTCATTTTAATCGGAAATACGGAAACAAAAGTCTCCAGTTTCCAAAGCTATATTATTCCAACAGATAGCACAGTTAAAAACATTCAAGACCTTGCATCAAGCAAAAATATTGATGTAAAAGTTGTGCAAGAATCTCAAAATGGTTTTTGGTTAAGTCTTGTATCAAATGGTATTTTCATGCTAATCATGATTGGATTCATCTTCTTCATGATGGGAGGACTTAATCGTGGTGGAGGTTCAGGGAATCCACTCAATTTCGGGAAATCTCGTGCCAAACAACAAGATTCATCCACATCTAAAGTAAGATTTGCAGATGTTGCAGGTTCTGAAGAAGAAAAACAAGAACTTGTAGAAGTGGTTGATTTTCTTAAAAATCCTAAAAAATATCATGACTTGGGAGCAAGAATCCCAGCTGGTGTTCTTCTCGAAGGGCCTCCGGGAACAGGTAAGACACTCCTTGCGAAAGCTGTTGCAGGTGAAGCTGGTGTGCCATTCTTCTCTATTTCAGGATCAGACTTTGTAGAAATGTTTGTCGGTGTTGGTGCGAGTCGTGTGCGTGCATTGTTTGAAGAAGCGAAAAAAGTCGCTCCTGCCATTGTCTTCATTGATGAAATTGATGCTGTAGGGCGTCAACGTGGAGCAGGTATGGGTGGAGGAAATGATGAGCGTGAACAAACACTCAATCAACTCCTTGTTGAACTTGATGGATTCTCAGACGATGACAATTCAGTGATTGTTATTGCTGCAACTAACCGTTCTGATGTGCTTGATCCAGCTCTTCTTCGTCCAGGTCGTTTTGATCGTAAAGTACTTGTTGGGGCTCCTGATGTAAAAGGACGTGAAGCAGTACTTCGTGTTCATGCCAAGAACAAGCCACTAGATAATGGAGTAGATCTCAAAGTAGTCGCACAACAAACTCCGGGGTTTGTAGGTGCAGATCTTGAGAATGTATTGAATGAAGCAGCACTTGTCGCTGCCCGTCGAAATAAAAAAGTCATTGATGCAACAGACATTGATGAAGCTCAAGACCGTGTTATTGCAGGACCTGCCAAAAAAGATAAGAAAATTTCAGATCGAGAACGTGAAATGGTGGCTTATCATGAAGCAGGGCATACTATTGTCGGATTGGTACTTTCCAATGCGAACACAGTGCATAAAGTGACCATTGTTCCTCGTGGGCGTGCAGGGGGTTACATGATAGCTCTCCCTAAAGAAGACCAATTCCTGTTATCTAAGGAAGATATGCAAGAAAATCTTGCAGGTCTTATGGGTGGACGTGCAGCTGAGCAAATTATCTTTGATACTATTACAACCGGAGCTTCAAATGACTTCGAACAAGCCACACGTATTGCACGTGGCATGGTTACACAATATGGTATGTCAGAAAAACTAGGTACAGTAAGTTATGAAGGTGATCATGCTGTGTTTATTGGGCGTGATTATGGACAAACCAAGTCTTATTCTGAAGCAACAGCGATTTCGATTGATGATGAAATTCGATCTATTACTAAGACAGCCTATGATAAGGCTATTGAAATCATTGAAGCTCATCGTGAACAACACAAAGCTATTGCTCTTGCTCTCTTAGAACATGAAACACTTGATGCACGTCAAATCAAATCACTCTATGAAACAGGCCAAATGCCTCAAGAGAGTGATGAAGATACTGAGAAAGACCAAGTTGCAAAGACTTATGAAGAAACGTTAGAAGCAGCAAATCATTCAGAAGAGGAAGTTCACGAAGAACTTCAAAGTGAACTTGAAAGTGATTCAAGTAAAGAATAACAGATAAAAAGAGCTCTGCTCTTTTTTTGTTGGAGATCTGAAAAGAGGGCTGTCTTTTTTCTTGACAAAGGCTGTAAAAAATTATATACTAGTAAAGTACTGTTTTGAACAGTCAAAAAATGGTCCGTTGGTCAAGGGGTTAAGACACCGCCTTTTCACGGCGGTATCACGGGTTCGAATCCCGTACGGACTATTTTTGGAGGATTACCCAAGTCCGGCTGAAGGGAACGGTCTTGAAAACCGTCAGGCGTGTAAAAGCGTGCGTGGGTTCGAATCCCACATCCTCCTTTTAGGGACACGACATTGTGAACCTTTTTCTTTTATATGATTATCGCGGGATGGAGCAGCTAGGTAGCTCGTCGGGCTCATAACCCGAAGGTCGTAGGTTCAAATCCTGCTCCCGCAATGTCTGTGACATTGCGTCGCAGAGAGGGAACATTTGCTCCCGCAACATCTATGA
>WREM01000054.1 GCA_009779335.1 Streptococcaceae bacterium
GTTTCAAAATCATCTTGAGAATCAATCCCTAAAATCTCATAAGGAGTGGGAACTGCCTCATTATAAGTGTTTTGGTTATTCTTTTCGTAAAAATCTTCAAATTGCTCATCTTCATCATCTTGATTATTTGTATATGATTGATAATATCTCGCTTCTTCTTCACTTTTGTTCTTATCAGGAGCACCAAAGCATAAAATAGTAATAATAATAGATCCGAACGGAGCAAAATATAGAAATAGAAATCCTAGACCAAGCCCTGCTGTCCGTAACCTTCTTATTATGAGAGCAATATATGGTACTATCGTATATACATATAAGAAGCCCGTTATAATAAGTAACTTAATCATCGCATCCGTAAATGGAATTTCTGTCAATGAAACAGAATTATTTACATGGTTAATTTTTACTAAATGTGGAGTGAGTGGTTCATAAATTTTGAAATAAATGAGTGCCATAATTCCTGATAGAAAGATTGTAGTCAGTAACCAGCCTATAAAAAAATTAAATCGTCCTGCATAAGCGTAAGGTTTTCCTACGTCTCCAAAAAATTTACAAATGCTTTCCCATAGCTTATTTTTTGAAATGGCTTTAGGTAATTTTATGCGTTTAAAAGGAAGTGCAATCAATTTAAACGTTAAATCAACTATTGTTCTCAGTATTTTTATGAGCACCATGGCAAGAACAGGTACTATCACTATTAATGCCTCTAAAAAAATAAATATTACTGCTGACATTAGTATGCTCCTGCCGACCAAGCAGGGTCAGCTATAAATGGATCTTGTGCATTTAGCCATGTAGCTGCGGCTTTATATGCTTCATCTATTGTTCTAAACCCACCTTGTTGCCACAAAATTTTACCACTTTTACTTTTAACCCACCCTGTATAAGTTGTCGCAGGAGGTGGAGTTGTTCCTCCGCTATCCCCTCCACTTGGTGGGGCAGGCGTGCTTGGAGTAGGAGTTAATGGGGTGCTTGAGCTTCCTCCATTACCTGCAGGAGTGGGTGGTGTATAAGATGAACCCCCATTGCTTCCAGTCGCTCCATTTGCATTACTTGCTGAATTATTATTTGATGCCGTTGCTTGCTCAGAAGCTGATTTGGCTGCCTTAGCATTATCTGCTTGTTTCTTGCTTGCTGCTAACTTGGCTTCTAGGTCTGCCTTGAGCTTGGCATCATTTTTATCCGTTAATTTTACTACTGCAGCTTTAGCCTTGTTATACAAGTCGTCATTCATTGCTGCTTTAGAGTATTCTGATACAGCTTCATTTGCCGCATTCACTAACCCTAAACGAGATTCAAGAGCTTTGATTTTAGCATTAAGCTCATCTTTGACTTTTGTATCTTTCACTTTAGCCACAAGAGCTTTTGCTGAATCAATATTCTTTTGATTGATTGCAGTAGTTGCTGTTGAGATTGCTTTATTTGCATTATCCTCAGCTGTTTTCTCTGCATCTTTAGCTAATTGTTCAGTTTTAGCTTTTGCATCTGCCGCTTCTTTAGCCTTGTCATTCCCACATGCTGTCAAAAGCATGGTGCTTGCAAGTGCAAGACTTGCGATTGTGATGATTTTTTTGTTCATTTTTCTACCTACTTTTCTATTACCTTTCAATAATGGCTTTAAGTTTTTCAATATCTGAGTCCGTCAGTTTAACATCTGACAAAACATCACTGATAAATTGGATCAATTCTTCTTTTACTTCAGATTCTGCTTCTTCTGAAAGATTTTCTTCTAATTTCAAACGCTGATGAGCGTCTAAAATAGCCGAATAGACACGTTTCATCTCTAATTGACTGGATACTCGATGTTTGATAAAAGAAAGGGCAGAAGCAATATCCCTTGTATAATTCCGACGTTGCTTGTCTTCTTTTTCTTTTATCTCCTCTGGCGTCATTAATGGAAGCGTCATAACCTCCTTAAGCTCAGGGTACAGTCTCATATTTCTTGAAAGTGTATCACTCCCTACCCCCAATCGATGAGCAATATCAGCTTTGGTCATACGTGTTGCCCGCCAAGCCTTTATTTCTTCCAGTCGTGGTTCAATTTTCTGATGATATAAGGATACTCGTCCCATATTAGTCCTTTTCTATAATAAGATTATTTTCTTTTTTATATTGCTCCCACTGAGCCGCAAACCCTCTCATAAGAGAACCAGCACCCGATTCAGTCAAGTCAGCCACAACTACTTCTCGCCCTGTCGCTTCGGCTTGAAGGGTATCAATGACAAACTGATCATATTCAGGTTGTAAAAAGACGTCTTCGCTCTTTGCTCTCATAGGAAGACCCTTTGCTTTTCTTTCGCAAATGACTTCTCCGTCTAATGCAAAATATGCAATATCCTCCCATTCTTGATAAACAAGTTTCATCGCAGGAACGTGTGCAGTAGGTTCATGCTCATAAGTCGCATCCATTGAACCAATCGGTACGATACACTCCATTGCCATGACATCTACATCATTGCTTGAATAAGGGTCATAAAACCTAAACGTCAAGGTTTTGTTGACATTGTCCAACATGACCCGTAATAATGTTTCTTTTTCTATAAACATTTTTTCTCCTCTATTTTATCATATTTTTATTTTACAGCTCTCCGTACATACACCAATGACATCCATCATAATCTAAAAGCAAGCCACATCTACTGCACCATCTTCCATCAATGAATTCTTGCTGTCGGATGATGTGGCAATCATCGCAGTAACCTCCCACCATCATTGCATTTCCTACAAAACAACGTTGACAGGGATTACGATCCTCCATGAAGTCATCATCATCGTCTTCATCTTTAAAATCAAAAGCATAAATTGAATTGTGATTTAATTTTTCAGTCATAATTTTCACTCCTGTCTGTTGATAATTTCATCCATTTCTTTATCAAACGCTCTATTTTCTAACCAATCAAAAATAATTTGAAGGGCATAAATGAACGAAAGTGGAATAAATATAATCATAAAGACCATTGCATCTATTACATCTATCATGTTATACCCCATACATTTTATAGAAAACATCGTCTATGCGTGCAATGAATTGCTTCATAGTTGTAGTTTTATTAGATGATTTCTGTTTAAGTACAGACAAAGGTTCATTGGTTACTTTAGCTGTTCCAATAATAGGGGTATGCTCAAACCACCCTACGAAAGAATGATCTGCGACCATTAAGTCCGAGAAGTCTTTTGTAAATCGTTTGGCATTAGCTTCTGTTCCGACCTTTGTTCCTACTTTCATCGTTTTTGCCTGAACAAAACTTTCTTGTGTCAACGGATGAATTTCAAGAGCTTTCAGTTCTTCTAAATGATGCTCTACTTCTGCGACCGTACGAATAGAATCCGCATCTACATCAATAGGGATAATAATTGTGTCCGCAAGCACCATAGCATTTTCTACAATAATTGAACCATCATTATGAGTATCAAAGAAGACATAATCAAAATTTTCATTGATCCAGTCTTGATGTTTGGCAAACCATGCTAAGAGATAACGACGTCCCATCCCTCGTGTAATTTCATCAATCTTCCCATAAAGATAAGAACTCCCTGCAATCAACCAAATCTTCTCGCTGACTTGAATCGGCTCAACTTCTCCATTGACTTCAAAAAGATTAAGGACAGTATTTTCTTCTTTAACCCGTTTCTCTGATTCTCTGAGTGGAATATAACAATAAGTTAAACTCATAGATGGATCACAATCCACCATAAGCACTCGCTTGCCTTTTTGTTCTAAATAATCTGCCGACTCAAAAGCTGTCGTTGTTTTTGCTGCTCCACCTTTACGGACATTAATGGTTAAATATTTCGCTTCTTTTTTCATTACTCTTCTCCCTTATTGTTTTGCCATTGTTGGTAGTCTTGAATCATATCCTGTTGTACTAAAAATTCATAGGCTTCCCACACTCGATAGTCAATCAAATCCTGTAAAAATTTACTTGGATTTGCAACCAACTCCCCTCCCCGACCACGACGAATGTAATTTCGTTCTTGTGCAGCCTGTTGAAAAAAGAGTTGTTGAGAATCCGTCAAAGTATATTGTCGGTTCTTTTTCACTTCAAAAGCAATGGGATGAGGAGCAAAGGCAATCTTAGTTGCTACATTCACTTGAACATCGGAATTTTCTTCTTTAAGAGGTAAATCTTCCCATTTCTGAGTCACCATATTCAATTGTGATTCTGAATGTTCTACAGTTTTGACCTTGGCTTTAGGCTTAGTCTTTTGTTCTTCTTTACTATTCAAATAATCAGTAAACGCATCAAGATTCGCTGGCATCGTATTCTACCTCCACATTTTCTCTATAATAATCTTTAAGAATTTCAAAAGCAGGCATAAAATCTGCTCTCAAATCTACAACTGCATCCTTGAGGGTTTCTCTATCATAGAACCCCCAATCTTTTTGTCTAAAATCATTTTTCAAATCATTGGCAAATTCACTCCAATTATCATGAATCCAAAAGAGACGACCATAACACATCTCCTCAGGATTACTGAACAGATAATTGCTCAGCTCCTCCTTCAAATGATTTTTTTGTTGAGCATAAGTCTTCATATAAGCCTCCCTTACGTTATATGTTAAAGTTCTTCTTTACTTTCGCTCGTTGAGAAAAGCTTTCTGTCTGCCGTACTTGCAATTCTCTGAGGTACTTTTTCAAGTTTGAACTTTATGATTTTATTATAATATAATAATACGCCGTCGTCAAGAAAAAGGGGTTCCTTTTTTACCACGAAACTTCTATTTTTTCATTATTATACTCATAACGACTTATCACATAGCCCCTAAGACGCATCCATTTTAGGCCATCAAATGTTTGTAAATATTTGAATGCCTCTTTTTCTATTTTTTTACAAAAAGAATAGTTACAAAACTCTTCCGTATCATATCCTGACTTAGCACGTTCTTTTATTCGCTCTAAAATAAAATATTGCACTTCAGTTAAATTTTGTTTCTTCATCACTCTTTTTTTCTTCCACACAAGAAATTTTTTCTCTAAAAATTCATAGAATAGAAATACCAATGTTCCTATAAACCATCCAGCAGCTGTACCTCCAAGAATACCCAATAATAAATTTTGACTCATTTTTCTTCTCCATTCTTCTATATCTATCTACTTTGTGCAAACGGATCTTGACTATTTACAATTTTGTAATCAAGTTTCGTTGGAAGTGCAAAATTCAAAATAGGTCGGTTAACTTCTTTATAAACAGTAGAGCGTTCTGTATCTGTGAGCTTCACTGTATCATCCCCCCAAGTCCCATCTTTTGAATCAATAATCCACTGTGCTTCATCTGTTGAAGCTACTAAATAATCTATTTTATAGACATGGACAGGTGTTTTACTTAACCAAGTATCCTTTGTCTCTAAATTTGTTGTTCTTGAAAAAACTGAAACCGTAGCCTGCACTCGATATTGCGGGATTTTGTGCTTCACGGGTACAAAGAATAAGAAAATAAGTGTTGCTAGAATCATACAAACACCTACAAAAGCAGTGGTATGTTGCCATTTTACTTGTTTAGCTATGCATAAAATAATATAGTCAATAAGTCTTAAAATTAGAAAAACGATAAAACATACAATAGCTATGGGTACAGTCATCCATAGAATAAATTTTAATAAGACATGATTGCCATCAGGCTCATAAAGATAATTGACCAAAGAGAGTGAATTTTGTGTATTAGAAGCGTACATGGCAAATGAAACGAATGTTGATACAAATGCTATTGCTATTGTTATAAAAAACGTATATATCGTGGACTTCTCAATTTTGCTATTTCTCATCCTTTGTTCTCCTCAATAATAATCTCAGCTAATTCAGTAATAGAATCCTCTGATTCACGGGAATAGGGTTGTAAATAAGCCTGCATTGTTTGCATTGCGATTAGCTTTGCGTACTTTTCCATTTGTTCTTCTGAGTAAAGTTTAGTGGCATTATGGATCACTTGATTTTCATTAGCGATTGGTATACTAGCTTGCCCATCATTCCAAGGATAATATCTAATACCTGATTCTCCTGCAAACATTCCTGAAACTTGTTCTACCTCAGCTAATACTCCTACTGGTTCAAATTCTTTAATACTCATCAAATATATCCTTTTCTTTATAAATTTCATAAAATCTCTTTAGGTATATAAACTCAAGTTTATCTATTTCATCTGCTCGATGGAGAAGAAAATAAGTTAGGATACCCATACAGATACCAACAAATGCACCGATAAATATGTATGCCATCTCTATTTCTCCTTATAATTGACAAGCAATAGCATAGATTACTGATACGGTTACGCTATTCCCTGCCTGTTTATACAACTGACTATTTGAATTGACCTCTTGAGCCTTGTAAAATGCCCAATCAGGAAACCCCTGCAATCTCCAACATTCAAGTGGAGTTAATTTTCTTACTCTTACTCCATTTGTAACTCCTGCATCAGATTTATTTGCTTTTAATGTTCGTGCCATTTCAGGCAGAGAACCTCGATAATACCTTTCAGAATCATTGGTATACAATCCTCTTATCATTGCCACCCCGTGTCTGTCTTGACTGGTCAAGGTAAACATTGGCTCGTCCTCTTTCTTGAATCGTCGTCCATTTTGTCGCTTGTTCACTCGATCAGGAGTGAGAACAGGAAGGACTGATTCTTTAAGGAAATTATTTTCATGATAGGAGTGTGAAGATACGGTTGGGGCTAATTCATGCGTATTACCTTTGTTGTATCCTCTGCCCTTTTGGATGATTTGAGCAATTTTAGGTGTTTGATCGCCTCCTTGCATAGTAGATAATGTAGGAGCTAATCCATTCTCATTATAGATACGACCTGATTGGGCTCTTGCACTGGGAAGTGTGCCGTAAATCTTTATTGATTGATTTATGTCTTGATTTTGCCCATTCTCCCCAATATAAGTGCCTTCTCTTTGTGCTGCGGGGTATCTTGTAGTGAGTGTACTCGCAAGGACTCGGCTTGTAGAATTTTCTTTTGCGTATGTTCGGAGAGGA
>WREM01000055.1 GCA_009779335.1 Streptococcaceae bacterium
ATTAACTAAATTAGACGGTTCTGCAAAAGGTGGAATCGTACTCTCCATTATACAAACGTTAGGAATTCCAGTTAAATTGGTAGGACTAGGAGAGCAGATTGATGATTTAGCTGACTTTGATGAGGAATATTTTGTCAAAGGGCTGTTTAAAGGATTGATTGAATAAATAAGCTTTGGCTGAATTTTTGACTTGAAAATTCAGCTCAATCAATGTAAAATAAAAGAAGAACAACGTAAACATTTGCTATAAAGAAAGGCTCACATGTCCTATTCAAATTTGAAACTTTTCGCACTTTCTTCTAACCAAGAATTAGCCAGTAAAGTGGCTCAAGACATTGGAATTGAAGTAGGGAAATCCAAAGTACACACTCATCCAGATGGTGAGATTGAAGTTGAGATTAATGAAAGCATTCGTGGAGAACATGCCTATATCTTGCAGTCCACGTCTGCTCCCGTTAATGAAAACCTTATGGAGCTTCTCATCATGATGGATGCTCTCCGTCGTGCATCAGTTGAATCGATCAATATCGTCATGCCTTACTATGGTTATGCAAGACAAGACCGCAAGGCACGAGCTCGTGAACCTATCACTTCTAAATTGGTGGCAAATATGATTCAAATTGCAGGTGCCGACCGCCTCATTACTTTTGATCTTCATGCTGCTCAAATTCAAGGATTTTTCAATATTCCTGTTGATCATCTCATGGGCTCCCCGCTTATTGCTGATTATTTCCAACGCAATGGATTTACAGATGGCAATGATTTGGTGGTTGTATCTCCTGACCATGGTGGAGTGGGACGTGCTCGTAAATTAGCTGCTTTCTTAAAAGCACCTATTGCCATTATTGATAAGCGTCGCCCACGTGCTAATGTAGCTGAAATCATGAATATTATTGGAGATGTCAAAGGAAAAAAATGTATCCTCATCGATGATATGATTGATACAGCAGGCACCATTACGCTTGCTGCCAATGCCTTAAAAGAGCTCGGAGCAACAGAAGTATATGCTTCATGTACCCATGCAGTACTTTCTGGTCCAGCTATCGAGCGTATTGAAAGTTCAGCCATTAACAAAATGGTCGTCCTTGATACTATAGAAATCCCAGAAGACAAAAAATCTGACAAGATTGTTGAAATATCAATCGCACCACTACTGGCAGATGCCATCATTCGCATACATGAAAAACGTCCAATATCCCCACTCTTTGAATTGAAGAAACCGAGTGAACAATAAATAAAGACAGTCTAGGCTGTTTTTCTTTTAGAAAAATATGATAAAATAGAGTATTGAAGAAATTTAACAGGAGAAATCATGGAATATAATCATAAAGAAATAGAAGAAAAATGGCAAAAATATTGGGCAGAGCATGAAACATTTAAGACAGGAACAGATAAAAATAAGCCTAAGTTCTATGCTTTGGATATGTTCCCTTATCCATCAGGGGCGGGACTCCATGTAGGACATCCTGAAGGCTATACAGCTACAGATATTCTCAGCCGTTACAAGCGTGCACAAGGCTTTAATGTCCTTCATCCCATGGGTTGGGATGCTTTTGGATTGCCTGCCGAACAGTATGCGATGGATACAGGGAATGATCCTGCTAAATTCACAGCTGAGAATATTGCTAATTTCAAGCGTCAAATCAATGCACTTGGATTCTCTTATGATTGGGAACGTGAGGTCAATACGACTGATCCGTCTTATTACAAATGGACCCAATGGATTTTTACCAAACTTTATGAAAAAGGTCTAGCTTATGAAGCAGAAGTACCAGTGAACTGGGTTGAAGAACTAGGCACAGCAATTTCAAATGAGGAAGTCTTGCCCGATGGGACATCGGAACGTGGAGGCTATCCTGTCATACGTAAGCCCATGCGACAATGGATGCTCAAAATCACAGCCTATGCAGAACGTTTGCTTGAAGATTTAGAAGATGTGGATTGGCCTGAATCAGTTAAAGAAATGCAAAAGCACTGGATTGGAAAATCTATTGGTGCTGATGTGAATTTTGAAGTTAAAGATTCGGATAAAGCATTTACAGTCTTCACCACTCGCCCCGATACGCTATTTGGTGCGACCTTTGCTGTACTCTCTCCAGAGCATGAATTGGTAGATACGATTACGAGTTCAGAGCAAGCTCAAGCAGTCGCTGAGTATAGACATCAAGCCAGCCTCAAATCAGATTTGGCTCGTACAGATTTGGCTAAGGAAAAAACAGGGGTTTGGACAGGAGCTTATGCCATCAACCCTGCCAATGGAAAACAAATTCCAATTTGGATTGCAGATTATGTATTAGCTTCTTATGGGCATGGTTCAGTCATGGCTGTTCCTGCTCATGATGAGCGGGATTGGGAATTTGCCCAAACCTTTGATTTAGATATTGTGTCTGTATTGGAAGGTGGGGATGTAACTCAGTCTGCCTATACAGAAGACGGTGTGCATATCAATTCTGATTTTTTAGATGGCCTAGATAAAGCCCAAGCTATTGATGCAATGATTGCTTTCCTTGAAGAAAATAAAATTGGGAAAAAGAAAATCACTTATCGTTTACGTGACTGGCTTTTCAGTCGTCAACGTTATTGGGGAGAACCGATCCCAATCATTCATTGGGAAGATGGAACATCTACAGCTATCCCTGAGAAAGATTTGCCATTAGTTTTACCTAAGACCTCTGACATCAAACCTTCAGGAACAGGTGAGTCACCTCTTGCTAACTTGACGGACTGGCTAACAGTCACTCGTGAAGATGGGGTTAAAGGGCGTCGTGAAACCAATACAATGCCACAATGGGCAGGTTCATCATGGTACTACCTCCGATATATTGATCCAAAAAATGATACAGCACTGGCTGATTCTGAATTGCTGAAAGAATGGTTGCCCGTTGATATTTATGTTGGTGGTGCTGAACACGCTGTTTTGCATTTGCTTTATGCACGTTTCTGGCATAAATTTCTCTATGATTTGGATATAGTGCCAACCAAGGAACCCTTTCAAAAGCTCTATAATCAAGGAATGATTCTTGGATCATCCTATCGTGACAGCCGTGGAGCATTAGTTGCGACAGATAAGGTGGAAAAGAAAGACAATATATTCATTCATACAGAAACAGGAGAAGAGCTTGAGCAGGCACCTGCTAAGATGTCCAAATCACTCAAAAATGTGGTTAATCCTGATGATGTAGTTGAAGAATTTGGGGCAGATACTCTTCGTGTTTATGAAATGTTTATGGGACCACTCGATGCTTCAATCCCATGGTCAGAAGAGGGACTTGAAGGAGCACGAAAGTTCCTTGATCGTGCCTATCGTCTCATTGCAAATAAACCGATTGTCGATTCTAACGATGGTAACCTAGACAAGGTCTATCATGAAACAGTTAAGAATGTAACAGAACGCTTAGATAACATGCTTTTCAATACTGCTATTAGCTCACTCATGGTATTTGTTAATGCTGCAAATAAAGAAGATATACTTTATGCAGAATATGCCAAAGGTTTTGTCCAATTACTTGCTCCATTTGCTCCACATATTGCAGAAGAGCTTTGGGTCAAACTTGAACAAACAGAAGGAATTTCCTATGTTTCATGGCCTAAATATGACGAGTCAAAATTGACAGAGTCAGAAATAGAAGTCGTTATTCAGGTCAATGGTAAGCTGAAAGCCAAAGCAAAACTGGCAAAAGATTTAAGCAAAGAAGAGTTAGAGTCAGCAGCAAAAAACAATGAAACTGTGAAATCAGCTATTGATGGCAAAGAAATTGTAAAAATTATTGCCGTACCTAATAAATTGGTAAATATTGTTGTTAAATAAATTAAATTAAAAAAGAGCGGATGCTCTTTTTATTTTCTATAATCTACGATTTCAATATTTGGAGCTATTAATTCGCCAGCTCCCATGATTTGAGTGAGCCCATTATCTGTCTTACGGACATTCATATATTCATCAAAGTACATCATCCCCCACGCCTTACAATGGAATGTGCCTAATTCAGAATCAAATTGTCCATCAAATTCATCAGGGAGACTGTTTTTATCTGCAATTACAATACGATAACGGGTAATGCCACAGCATTTACTCTCTGCTAATTCATGAGACAAGGTGTGATCAAAATCTAAAACCAAATCAACAGGTTTGCCGTCTATCATTGTGGTAATTTGTTCTTTTATGCTAGCATCAAATGTCATATTCATAAATTCATTATATTCTTTTTCTCTGATTTTTACCCAAACAAAAAACATAAAAAATATATTATTTGTATTTCATTTTTCTCTCATAAAATATCATGATATTATAATAAGTGTAATATCAAATATAAAAAAGGAGCAAAAATGAGAAGAAAAAAAATTAATGAAGAAATTAAAATGCTAGAAGAAAATAAGAAGCAGAATGTGGAAGCAGCTGTGATGCAATTGGTTGTAGATTCGTATATGCACGGGGATCAGACTTGTCAGCTGACAGGAGGGAAGTCTTTAGGAGTCTCTATCATGAAAGGCTCTTGTGATAATGTCCTTCTATTCATTGATGATACCCATAAAGTTACTATAGAAGTAGAAAAAGGAATCAGTCGAATTACAGTCATGAAAACACATGATGAAAAGGATATACCTTATATTGTTCCTTTCGCTAAAAGTTTGGGATTGTCAGAAGGTGTTTGCTTGCAAAAATTTCTGACTGCAAATTATTAAAAATTAGGAAAGCCTGAGGGGCTTTTTTATTTGATTATTATAGTATTGCACGCTTTATAAATAATAAAAATAATGGTATAATGATGAAGGAATTTTATTATATATATTAGGAGAATATAATGTCTAAGAAAAAAATTATCATCATTGGTGGAGGGTTTGCTGGTCTTAAAGCTACTAAGACTTTATCGAAAGCACTTAAAAATGATGCAGAAATCACTTTAATCGATAAACATTCGTATCAAACATCTATGACTCAACTTCATGAGGTGGCAGCTGGTCGTGTGCCTTTTACAACTGTTCAATTTGATTTTAATAAATTATTGGGACGCCGTAAAAATGTAACAATAGTTACAGATGAAGTGACTAAACTTGATAAAACAAACAAGGTTGTAACTACTTCAAGAGGTCAATACGAATACGACTATGTTATCGTAGCTATGGGTGGAGAACCCAATGATTTCGGTGTCAAGGGTGTTAAAGAACACGGGTTCACACTTTGGTCACTTGAAAATGCAATGACTATTAAACGTCAACTTGAACGCATGGTTCAAAAAGCTTCAACTGAGCTGAATGATGAAAAACGCAAAGCCATGTTGACTTTCTCGGTTGCTGGTTCTGGATTTACTGGAATTGAAATGGCAGGAGAATTGATTGAATGGCGTGAGGTAGTCGCTCGTGATTGGAAAATTGATGAATCAGACATTACCATTAATGTCATTGAAATGATGCCATCAATTCTTAATATGCTTGATCGAAGATTGGCTGATAAAGCACTTAAACATCTTGAAAAGAAAAATGTAAATGTCCTTTTGAATCATGGAATTACAGAAGTTGGTCAAGACTTTGTCCGTGTCAATGTAGGAACTCAAGATGAAGAAAAAGTTGAGAAAATCATCCCCACACACACACTCATCTGGACTACTGGAGTTCAAGGGAATACTCAAGCACAAGCTTATGAATTAACTGAATCTGAGCGTGGAAGTCGCCTTATGGCAAATGACTACATGGAAGCTGAGGGTCATGAAGGTAAAGGGATTTATGTAGCAGGGGATGTATCTGCCCATATGACAGATGGACGTCCTCAACCTCAGATTGTTGAGGCTGCTGAACAAACAGGACATACCGCTGCCATGAATATCATTGCTGATATAAAAGGTGGAGACAAGCATAAATTTGTTGGTAAATACCAAGGGACACTTGTTTCTATCGGATCTCGTTGGGGAGTAGCCAAGATAGGAAATGTTAAGCTTTCAGGTTTCCTAGCCATGTTCATGAAGAGTATCGTTTATATCATGTACACCCTACAGATTCGCTCTGCTTACTATCTCTTTACTTATATCCGTAATGAAATTTTCACAGTTAAAAGTAATCGTAATTTCATGTATGGACATACTTCACGTATGGGGAATGTATTATGGGCTGTGCCACTCCGTATTTTCTATGGATTTGTATGGTTAATGGATGCTTGGCCAAAAGTATTTGGTAATTCAGACCAATCATGGTTTACTAGTCAAAATCGTCTGGTAACAATGGACTGGTTGACTAAATCTGCAGATGCAGCTTCAGGTGCTTCTGTATCAGACTCAGCAAGCACAGCAGCAGCTACTACTGCAACGAGTCATGGGGTCTTCTCATTATCTTATGTGTACGGACAAGATCCATTGGCAATTACAAATGGAGTACCGGGTTGGTTGAAACCTCTCTTCAAGTTCATGATACCTAATCAAGATGTCGCATTGTTCATGCAAAAATTCATGTCTATTTTAGAACTTTTGCTCGCCCTTGCATTGATTTTTGGAGCATTTACATTCCTATCATCATTTGCAACAGCGGGACTTGTAGTCATGTTCTCAGTGACAGGAATGTTCTATTGGGTAAATATCTGGATGATTCCAGTAGCTATTGTACTTATGATGGGTGCAGGACGTGCCTTTGGTTTGGATTATTGGATTCAACCTTGGCTTCAAAAAGTACTTGGCAAAATTTGGTATGGCAAGTCTAAGTCAATCTATAATGGATAAAATGAATAGTCGAAAGACTATTTTTTTATTATTATCATATTTCCGATAAATCTTTGACAGCGAAAATAATCTATGTTATAATTTATATGTGAAAAAAATCACAAAGGAGAATGAAAATATGATTATTGGTGTAATTAAAGACCCTAAACAGGGAGAAGCACGTGTAGGGATGACCCCAGA